>CAKUXD010000060.1 GCA_934699705.1 uncultured Candidatus Melainabacteria bacterium | reverse complement strand
TTATAATAGATGTATGGTCTATACATCTATTTCAAGGTTCTGTCAAATAATAAAGGTGGAGATTTTTAAAAAAATACTACCTGATACTTGACAGGTTCTTATAATAATAGATAGAACAATACGATTGGAGATATATTATGGCTATCGGAGAACGAATACGTTTTTTAAGAAATCTGCACGGTGCTACGCAAAAATGGCTTGGCATAAAACTCGGTTTTAGCGAAAAGACAGCCGAAACCCGTGTAGGTCAATACGAAATAGGCGTCAGAACACCAAAAGATGATATGATAAAGGATATTGCAAAAATATTCGGTGTGTCACCGCAAGCAATTAAACTGCCCGACATCGACAACTATGATGCTTTGCTGCACACCTTGTTTGCGATAGAAGATATATATGGATTGACAATAAATATGCTCGATGATGAGTTTTGTCTTACCCTCAATAGAGATAACCCATCCTATTTTCCTATGTATGATATGCTTCGTGCGTGGAATAAAGTTGCACGCAAATACAGAAATGGCGAGATAACAAAAGAGGAATACGATAATTGGAGATATAATTATCCGGAAAGTAATAAAAATAATAAGTAAAGGAATTTGATATGCAATACGATAAACATAGATCAGCAAGAAAAATTTTGGCTGAAATTGATAAAAATCCAAATAATTATTTAATAATACATTACTCTTGCGAGAGCTTTTATGATATAACCGATGGTCACACACCTCGAATTACATCAATAGCAGTATACAATTACGCCTCGGCACAAACAGATTCTTTTTCTATGCATAAAGTTGCTGAGAAAAAACACATTCTAATAGATAATATTGAATCTCAATATGATGATTTAGAAAAAACAATAATAGATGAATTTTTTACATATGCAAAAGAGCATCAGGGATATATATGGATTCATTGGAATATGCGTGACATAAATTACGGATTTAAAGCAATCGAACATCGTTATTCTGTTCTGGGAGGTACACCATACAAAATTTCTGATGATCGAAAAATAGATTTAGCACGTATATTAATACAGTGCTATGGTGTTGGATATATAGATCATCCACGAATGGAAAAACTTCTTGAATATAATAATATTAAAGCCAAGGACTATTTGACTGGTTCCCAAGAAGCTGATGCGTTTAAAAGCAAAGAATATGTAAAGTTGCATATGTCCACCCTTCGTAAGGTAGACGTATTTGCAAATATTCTAAACCGCGCAATAAATAAATCATTAAAAGTAAAATCAAAATGGTATGAAATATATGGTGTGTCAATACAAGGTGTTTTGAATTTTTGCAAAGATACTTGGTGGATTCAACTTATTTGGACGGTTATTTCTCTATTCCTTGGTGCTTTGATAGGTGAGTTTGTCAGCAATTTACTATAAAATGCAAATAGAGCTAACTGAAAATCAAATCAGTTAGCTCTTAATTTTATAAATAATTTAATGTTGCCAAATCGTTGCCAATTTGCACTCACAAGCGCCGCAAACGGCGTGGTTAAGCCATTTGTGAGGTGTGATACCTGTTAAAGGGCAAACCAATTTTGCAAAAAAATCTTGCCCCTACTTTGAGCATTTACAAAATTCAAAATGACAATAAAACTCTAATTTTATTGTCAAAAATGCCGTGATTATGAGGTTTATCAGCTATGCTATAAAAAAATTAGACCTTAAAAACAAAAGTTTCAAGGTCTATTTGGGGTATTAAATTTTTTAAAAATCGTTTTGCCCGGTAACAACAATACCTCATTCCCACTCCCCTTAGGGTAGTAGCCCGCAAACCGCGTAACAATGCGGTCTGCGGGCTTTTTTGCTGAAAATGTAG
>CAKUXD010000059.1 GCA_934699705.1 uncultured Candidatus Melainabacteria bacterium | reverse complement strand
GTATTATGGTATTGGAATTGAGGCTTTAACTCTTGAAGATGAGGGTGTTTTAGTTGTAAGTGTAATGGATTCATCACCTGCAAAAAGAAGTGGTATCAAAGAAAATGATGTAATTTTACAAATAAATGGTGAATCTTTAAAAGGCAAAAAAGCGGCATATTTTACTTCAATCGTTGAAAAGACTAGTGAAGAAATAAAATTAACAATTAGACGTGATAAAAAAGAAATGAACATAAGTGTATTACCAGAAAAGGTGATAATTGAATCTGTATCAATAGATAAGTTTAATATGAATAACAAAAGAGTAGGGTATATCAAGGTATCAATTTTTGCTGCCAACACAGCATCTCAATTTGCAAGCAAATTAAAAGACTTAGAAGAAGGTGGCATTGATTCATTAATAATTGATGTTAGAAATAATTCGGGTGGTTATTTATCAGCAGCATCAACAATGCTAGAAATGTTTATGAAAAAGGGAACAATTTTGTATAAAACTGAATCGAAGGGTTCAACAGTAGTAAAAAAAGATGCCACTGATGAACATAGAGATTATCCAATTGCGGTACTTATCAATAACTCTTCAGCATCAGCATCTGAGATTTTAGCGGCATCCTTAAAAGACAATTTAAATGCAACATTAATAGGGAATACAACTTATGGCAAGGGTACAGTGCAAGAAACTGTAAATGTTTTAGAAGGTAGTAAAGTAAAAATCACAACTAAAAAATGGTTAACACCTAATGGAGATTGGATTAATAAAACTGGTATTGAACCAACAATAAGAGTTACTCTTAAAGATAAATACTACGAAAATCCGATAAAAGATAATGACAACCAGCTTACAACTGCTATAAAAGTTATGTCAGAACAAAAGTAAACTAAATTTATAGTTTATTTTTTTTACCAAAAAAGTTATAATGTAGATGAGTAGGTGAATTAATGGATATTATTAAAAAAAATGATGTACTAAAAATTCAATGCTATAAACATAATGGTGATGTTTATAGAAATTGGGATGAGACTTTAGTACTTGAGGTAAATGAAGATTATATTGTATGTGCGAACAACCGAGTAAAAGTAACAGAAATAGATGGAAGAAAATGGACAACAAAAGAACCTGCCATACTATTTTTCTACAAAGAGTATTGGTTTAATATTATTGCACAATTTAAGAAAAATGGAATATATTATTATTGTAATATTGCAACACCATTTGTAATAGACGATATGACAATCAAATATATTGATTATGATTTGGATTTAAGAGTATTTCCAGATGGAACTTTTAGAGTATTAGATAGAGGTGAATATGAGTACCATAAAAACAAAATGAAATATGGTAAAGAAATAGACACTGTTGTAAATAAAGAATTAAGTAATTTAATTGATATTTACAAAGAAAAGAAGGGACCATTTAATCCGAATTATTTACAAAAATATTATCAAATGTATATAGCAATGTCAAAAAAGAAAATAAAATCATAAAAAAAGGGAAAAAATGTTGAAAAACACTAGACAACATAATTATTTGTGTTATAATCATTTATGCAAGTGAGGAAAAAGCTTAGAAAATAAGCGAAAAAAGTTTTAAAAAAGGTATTGACTTTAAATTCCACATTTGATATATTATACGTGCACTTTGAAAAAAGGAGCACAAAGAAAATGATCTTTGAAAACTGAGCAAAACGTCAATTTGAGTAGCTAGGATTAAAAGTACAAACTATTTAAATTAATTATTGAATAAATAATTTATTTTTTTTTGAGAGTTTGATCCTGGCTCAGGATTAACGCTGGCGGCATGCCTAAGACATGCAAGTCGTACGAAGCGACCCAAAGAAACCTGAGTGCTTGCACAAAGGTGGACTTGGATTACCGCTTAGTGGCGGACGGGTGAGTAACACGTGGGTAATCTGCCTTTAAGTTGGGGATAACATAGGGAAACCTGTGCTAATACCGAATATTATATAGGAATGATTTTCTTATATTGAAAGGTGCCTTTAAAGCATCGCTTAAAGATGAGCCTGCGGCGTATTAGTTAGTTGGTGGGGTAATGGCCTACCAAGACGACGATGCGTAGCCGAACTGAGAGGTTGATCGGCCACATTGGGACTGAGACACGGCCCAAACTCCTACGGGAGACAGCAGTTAGGAATATTCGTCAATGGGGGAAACCCTGAACGAGCAATGCCGCGTGAATGATGACGGTCCTTTGGATTGTAAAATTCTGTTGTATGGGAAGAACACTAAGTATAGGAAATGATGCTTAGCTGACGGTACCATTCGAGAAAGCCCCGGCTAACTACGTGCCAGCAGCCGCGGTAATACGTAGGGGGCGAGCGTTATCCGGATTTATTGGGC
>CAKUXD010000058.1 GCA_934699705.1 uncultured Candidatus Melainabacteria bacterium | reverse complement strand
GATAATATATTATCCATTATTTTTAACAACACATCTCGACACAAGGAGTTCCTATTTATTTTAACTTGAGGCATTAATGGTATGCACAAAAGAATAGGAACTAAAAATATAACGATTTATCACGATGATGAACAACTTGCAAAATCGTCCTGAGGGCGTTCCTGCAATGGGGCTTGTTTATGAACTTTTTGCTATTCTTTATTCAGATATAGATTTTGAAAACAAAACAGTTTTGATAAACAAATTTGTAAAAAATGGCAAAATCCAAAAATATAACAAACGCCACAAAATCAGAACATTAAATTTACCCCAAAAGTTAATTGATATGCTTGATATAAATGGTATTGGCAGAATTTTCAAAAAGGTTAAAATAGGCAATTTTGATGCCTTTTTGAACACAAACGTAAAACTGCAACTAAAACATAATATACCCTTAAACTTGATTTACAAAAATCTAGGCTATGCAAACTTTTCCGACTTTGAGAAACGTTTTAATTTTTTACTTCCAATAGAAATCGATAAAGATTTGGATATATTAATAAAATAAACTTTTTTATGATATTCTTATAGTAAAGAGGTGAAATATGAGCATACCAACACACGATAAATTAATATTACCATTTTTACAAATTTTAGTAGACAGAAAAGAACATGAAATTACAGAAATCCGAAATATTTTGGCAAAAGAATTTAATCTTACTGATAATGATCTTGCCGAAGAAATTCCTAGTGGTGGTAAAAAATTTGCAGGTAGAGTTGGTTGGGCTAGAACATATTTAAAGGGTGCAAAATTAATAGATTCTCCTAAAAGAGCTCATTTTGTAATTAATGAACGAGGAGTAAAGGCACTAGAAGATAATCCTAGCAATATTCTTAATTATCTCAAACAATATCCAGAATATTTAGAATTTATGGGAATTACGAAAAAGAATAATTTTGAAAAACAAGTTGAAACAATTGAAAGTAGTGAAACCCCTGACGAGATGTTATCAAGAGCTCAAAAAACGTATAATGACAATTTACAAAGTGAATTACTTTCAAAATTAAAACAGGTTGATCCTATTAGATTTGAACAAATAGTTTTACAATTAATGGAAAAAATGAATTATGGAATTGGTTCAATGACACCTAAAAGTCATGATGGTGGAATTGACGGAATAATTGATGAAGACGAACTGGGACTAGAAAAAATTTATCTTCAAGCTAAGCGATACTCTGATAATAGAGTTAATGAAAAAGAAATGGTATATTTTATTGGAGCATTAACTAGAGCAAAAGTACAAAAAGGAGTTTTTATTACAACAAGTGAGTTTAGCGATAAAGCTATTAAAGCTGCGAGAGAATCTGGAAATTTAAGAATAAAGTTAGTTAATGGTGAAGAATTAACTAAACTAATGATTAAACATAATCTTGGTGTTCAAATAAAGACTAGAATAGAGATTAAGAAATTGGACGAAGATTTCTTTATTGAAGAATAATTTAATTCTCTAAAAAATCATCTTCAAAACCTCTAATTGAGTCTAACTCTATGCTGTATCTTTTACCTTGTTTATCTACACAGGTTGCAAAACGGATTTCTGTACGGGTGAAACCCAGATAGCGAACAGATTGAGCGGACTTGCACGAAGTGCTAAAAGCGAAACTCTGTGAGCCTGGAAGAAATCCAAGACAATCAACTTCTCCATCAGCAAATTGATTTTTCCAAATACAAATCAATAAGCCTATTTCTTCTGTTTTGCCTTCTTTTTCCAAAATCTTTGATTTTGTGAAAAATGGCCACTCGATACCACATACAATAGCGAATTTATTAACTAAATTATAAATAGAGTGAAGATTTAAAATCTTTGTTCCATAGCGGATTGGCGACAGAGGGCTGAAGTCATCAGCTCTGCTGATGCGTGCCCGTTTAACGTCGCCAACCAAGCTTAATTGATAATCTTTTTCAACCATATTGTGCTCCTTTCAAGTTACACCATTCATCGCTCTTTCGCAGGAGAATATCAACTCTCGATTTCTAAAACGTATCATTGGGACACATTTTAAATATTTGCAGGACTTGAAAGACGGAAAAAGAGAGTTATACTGTATGTGTAATTAATTTTTATAGGAATTTATCCCACATGGTTAAGAAAACAACTTTGGCACCGTATGCCAAAGAACTTTACGTTGAAAAATTTATGTCGATTGATGCTATTGCAAAACAAGTTGGAGTAAATGAAAGAACAATAAGACGATGGAAAGAAGCGGAAAAATGGGACTGTGAAAGAGCTGAACATTTGAAGTCGAAAACTCCTTTTCATGAGGATTTGTATAAATTTTCTCATACACTCTTTAATTCTATAAAACAAGATATGGAGAATGGTAAAAAGGTTGAACCAGCAAGACTTTATATGTCAGCAAAATTAACAAAAATGATAGGTCTGATAAAAAAATATGAAGACGATGTCGCAAAATCGAAAGCAAATAAAACAAAAGAATCACCAAAAGGTTATTTAACACCAGAAATTATTCAAGAAATCGAAGAAAACATTTTAGGCATAAAATATGATAGCAAATAAAACTTCCTAAAACACTCCTTGAACATCTTTTGAACATTCATTGAACATTTTTTGAACTAACGTTGAACAAAATCCGTTTTTAACTTACGCTGATGAAGAGTGATAAGAGTGTCTAATGCTTTAAAAAAGGTTCCTACCTTTTCTTGTTCATTACTCTTT
>CAKUXD010000057.1 GCA_934699705.1 uncultured Candidatus Melainabacteria bacterium | reverse complement strand
AAATTTTTCATCATTTTTTGGAAACATTTTTTCTAACATCGATTTTTTAATGCTTTTAAGTTTTTCATACTTACGCTGATGAAGAGTGATAAGCTGGTCTAACTTGCTGAAAAATACACCAATTTTTTCTTGTTCATCGATTGAAACTGGTAATTTAATTTGCATTTTAAGGAATTGTTCAGGGGATAAAGTTCTTAACTTTATTACTGTACCTTCAATATATTTTGTTATTTCTTCAATAAATTCATCTCTGTGTAAACATTCGCCAAGAAATTTAGGACTTGCATTTGGACATTTAAAAATTTTATAAATTGGTGAAACAACACCAGCACCTAATTTATTTCTATGTATAGCTCCATGTATAACATTTGCAGGATTATATATAATATCATCTTTTTCGGTTCGAGAAAAAATTTTATTATATTTATCCGTCATAATAAAATCTCTTTTATTAGTCTTTTTATCTTCAGGATTTATAACTCCTTCTGCGTATGAAAATGCTAATAGCGGAGTATTATTGGATATTTTTTGATGTTCTATCCTTTGTTCAACTATATCATCCAGCTTACGCTGTTCCCAAGCGTCAGTAAATCCTTTAAATCTGATTTGTGGTTTTTGCTCTTTTTTAGGCATTATTTTGTTCTCCTAAAAGTGTTTGCAATTCAGCTAAACCTTTCATATCATAATCATTTCCGGTTAATTCATTAATCATACTTGATAATTCATTTTCTGCCACATTTATTTCTTCTTCAATTGAAGCAAAGGTAATTGCGTATTTTTCAGAAAGAGTCTTTACTTTATCAGATAATGTATGCAAAACATCATCTGGCAGTTTTAGTAAACTCTGAATTAAAGGCTCAATCCATTTTTTTTCTAATAAACAATATGCTTGCTCATCTGTTAATGATTCAATTGTATTTTTTGTTTTTATATGTAGTTCATCAATTTCTTTCTTGATGGCTTTATTCAAAATCTTTTCTTCATTTATTAATTTTGCAACTCTTAATATTTTTAATTCAAACGAATCTTTTTCAAAACTTATGCCCTTTTTTATTTCCGCCTCTATTGATTTTGCTTTTGAAAGAACTTCTTTATTTACAAATTTATCACCGGTTTCATTTACGGCATCAGAATCTTTATCTTCTTCAGACATTTCTTCTAAGATTTCTCCATATTCGGAAATTATTTCAGAGATTCTATTTTCTTTGCTTTTTAAATTATCATAATCTTCTTTTAACAAAGTTTTTTGTACAAGTTCAAATGGAAGAATATGACCTTTCCAGCCTTCTTGAATTTCTTCCTCTTTGTCCTTTTTCTTCTTTATTACATAATTAGGTTCAACTTTTTTTACAGCATCAAAACCTTCTGTTTGTATCATTTCTATATCAGTTGAAGTTTCACTCCAATTATCACTTAATATTTGATACGCTTCGTATTTATCAATTAAAAAAACGTTTTTTAATCTATTAAATATATTTTCAGACAATACATTAATTTCATTTGATGTATTTATATTTTTTATATTGTCAAAAAGTTCGGTTTTTAAATAAGAATTAAAATCTGCAAAACTGTCTTTAAAATTTTGTTTAAATATTTGAACAGATTGATGATTTAACATCGTATCTATGATATTCTCATTAGCTACTGTTAAATAGGGTGTCCCATTATTTTTAAATAATACATCTTTTAAACCAACCAAAGCATTCCAATATTTATTCAATTCGTCGATTTCAGAAACTGGAATCCCACCAAACATTGATGCATAAATATCCCATTTTTCTGCTTGTTCAGAAGAATCTACATATCTTGGGATATTTAAATTGTATTCATTTTTTCTTATTTCTTCCCTTGAGACTTTTCTTGAATATTTATCAATATCAGCTCTATTAACAACGGTATCAACAATTCTTTTAATGTCAGATGTTCTTAATTTATTGTTTTTGCCAATTTTTTCAAAACCTTTAGAAGCATCAACTATAAGAACATCGGTATTTTCTCGTTTTTGTTTTAAAACCATAATTATTGTAGGAATCCCTGTGCCAAAGAAAATATTCGCAGGTAACCCTATAATTGCATCAATATGATTATTTTCGATTAAATTCTTACGGATTTCACCTTCTTCACCACCTCTAAAGAGAACTCCATGGGGTAAAACGATTGTCATTATCCCATGAGGTTTCAAGTGATACAAATCGTGTAATAAAAATGCGTAATCAGCTTTTGATTTTGGAGCAAGCCCAAATCTTGAATATCTTGGATCAGTTTCTTTATTTGAAGGATCCCAATTTTGTGAATATGGAGGGTTTGAAACAACTGCATCTGCATATAATGTATAATACGGCGTTGCATCATCAAAATATGGCCAATCACTTTCCAAAGTATCAGCATTTCTTGTTGCAATATTATCAGGCTTTATTCCTCTCATAACTAAATTCATACGAGTTAAGTTGTATGTATTTTGTTTTAATTCCTGTGCGTAATATGTAATTTTATTGCCATCATTCATATGCTTGGCAACACTTTTACCAATATTTATCAACAATGAACCAGAGCCTGAAGTTGGGTCATAAATACTGATTTCTTGCTTTGTTTTGAGATGATCAGCAACAATTTCAGACATCAAAAGAGAAACTTCATGTGGAGTATAAAATTCTCCAGCTTTTTTCCCTGCATTTGCTGCAAACATACTAATTAAATATTCATAAATAAAACCTAAGACATCGTAATCTTGTCTGCCATCCATAGGAATATCTTTTATAAGATTGAGTAAATCTCTAATTGCTTTTGTTTGAGAACCACTACTATCTCCCAATTTAGACAAACCTGTTTGAAGAGTATTAAAAATATTTTCAAACACTTTTTTATGAGTAGGGTTAATATATCTATCAAATGCAGAAAGAGCATCCCTGACATTCGAAACATCAAAATCGGACCCCATATCTAGCCAAGTAGAAAATAAATTGTTATAAGCAATAAAATATCCCTTATTTTGCTGTATATACTTAATTTCTTCCTCTTTATCGTTTAAAAATTCAATAATTTTACTTTCAGACCAATCAGGATGTATTGAGGTTAAATAATCTTTATCTTCAATCAACAATTCAATATCTTCAGGAGTATAACCATTTTCTTTCAAAAATTTTATTTCTTGGTCGGAAAGATATTTATAAAAAATAAAACCTAAAATGTAATCTTTGTATTCGTTAGCTTCTATTTTAGAACGCATTTTATTTGCTGATTCCCAAATTTTTGTTGCAAGTTGTTGTTTGTTCACTATAAAAACCCCATGATTCTCTATTTAAGTATCTATTAATGTTACCATATTTATTAACAAGTTGCATGATTATTAATAAATGTAATATCCTTGTAAATATGGAACAAGAACAAAAA
>CAKUXD010000056.1 GCA_934699705.1 uncultured Candidatus Melainabacteria bacterium | reverse complement strand
AGAGTAATGAACAAGAAAAGGTAGGAACCTTTTTTAAAGCATTAGACACTCTTATCACTCTTCATCAGCGTAAGTATGAAAAACTTAAAAATATTAAAAAATCTATGTTAGAAAAAATGTTTGTTTAGGAGAATTTATGGATAATACAATATTCGATACAGAAGCAGAATTTGAGCAGAAAGTAATTGAAGCCTTACAACGAAAAGGTTGGGGAGAATATGAAGTTATAAAATACCCAACAGAGGAACAATTATTAAAGAATTGGGCAAACATTCTTTTTGAAAACAACAGATCCATAGATCGTCTTGGAGATTATCCTTTAACTGAGACTGAAATGTATCAAATCGTTGAGCAAATAAATTCATTAAAAACTCCATTAAATTTAAATGAATTTATTAACAATACAATATCAATAACAAGAGATAATCCAGATGACAAAGTGCATTTTGGCAAAGAAATTAGTTTAAAATTATATGATAGAAAAGAAATTGCAGCTGGTCAAAGCAGATATCAAATAGTTCAACAACCAAAATTTAAAAGACAATCTAAGTTATTAAATGAACGTCGTGGTGATTTAATGCTTTTAATAAACGGAATGCCGTTAATTCATATTGAATTAAAAAAGAGCAATGTTTCTGTTAGTCAAGCCTGCAATCAAATTGAAAAATATGCCTATGAAGGGATTTTTAGTAATGGTATCTTTTCTTTAATTCAAGTATTTGTTGCTATGGAACCTAAAGAAACTGTTTATTTTGCGAATCCGGGACCAGATGGTAAATTTAATAAAGAATTCTATTTTCATTGGGCAGATGCTAATAATGAACCTGTAAATAATTGGGATGATGTTGTTGAAAATCTGCTGGTTATTCCAATGGCACATGAACTTATAGGATTTTACACTATTGCTGATAAATCTGATGGGATATTAAAAGTAATGAGAAGCTATCAAATATACGCAGCAAGAACAATTTCAGATCGTGTGACAACTCATGATTGGCAATCTAATGATCAACTTGGTGGGTATGTGTGGCATACAACAGGCTCCGGCAAAACAATGACCAGTTTTAAATCTGCTCAGTTAATTGCATCATCTAAAGATGCAGATAAAGTTGTTTTTCTTGTAGATAGAGTAGAATTGGGAACGCAATCTTTATTAAATTACAGAGCATTTGCAACTGATAGTCAATCAGTTCAAGCCACATCTAATACAGGAGTTTTAAAATCAAAATTAAAAAGTCCAAACGCTTCTGATACACTGATAGTAACATCTATACAAAAAATGAGTAACATTAAAAACGAAGAAGATGGATTAAACTCTAAAGATATAGAAACAATGACTTCTAAAAGAATTGTTTTTATAGTAGATGAATGCCATCGTTCAACTTTTGGCGAAATGCTTTCTACTATAAAAGAGACTTTTCCAAAAGCTCTTTTCTTTGGTTTTACCGGAACACCTATTTTTGATGAAAATACAAAATCAATGTGTGATACAACAGATGTTTTTGGAAAGGAACTACATAGATATAGTATTGCAGATGGTATAAGAGATAAAAATGTTCTAGGTTTTGACACTAAAAAAATACAAACATACAAAGATAGAGATTTAAGATTGGCAGTAGCATTAGAGAAAGCCAAGGCTAATAGCGAAGAAGAAGCAATGGCTGATGATGTTAAAAAAACAATTTTCAATAAGTACATGAATCCTGCTGAAATTAAAATGGCTGGATATGAAGATGATAAAGGTAAATACATAAAGGGGATTGAAGATTATATTCCAAAATCTCAATACAGAGAAAATGATAACCATCAAACAAAAGTAATAGAACATATCAAGTCTGACTGGACACCTGCAGTGCATAAAAATAAATTTCATGCTATTTTTGCGACAAGCAGTATTCCAGAAGCCATTGATTATTATCGATTAATAAAAAAAGAAATACCAAATTTAAATGTTACATGTCTTTTTGATCCTAATATAAGCGATAATGAAGGGGATGACAAAGAATTTTCAACTTATAGAGGAGAAAAAGTCCAGTTCTTCAAAGAACAAGGTCTTGCTGAAATATTAGACGATTACAATAGAAAATATGAACAACATTTTGAAATTCCAACTCATGCAAATTTCAAAAAAGATGTTGCTGCTCGTTTGGCACATAAAGAACCTTATAAAAATATTGAAAATGATAAAAATGCACAAATTGATATAATCATTGTTGTTGATCAATTACTTACTGGATTTGATTCTAAATGGATAAATACATTATATTTTGACAAAGTATATTATTATCAAAATATAATTCAAGCATTTTCTCGCACAAATAGATTGTTTAATAAAAACGATAAACCTCATGGCAGAATTTGTTATTACAGATATACAAATTCAATGCAAAGAAATATTGAACAAGCATTCAAAACCTATTCCGGAGATAAGGAATATGGTGTTTTTGTTGACAAATTAGAAAAAAACTTAAAAAAATTAAATGAATTATTTGATGAAATTTCATCATTATTTAAAATCGCAGGTTTCCCAAATTTTGAACAAAATCCAGAAGATAAATCAGAAAAAGGAAAATTCGCAAAATTATTCAATGAATTTGATATATATCTAAGTGCAGCTAAAATACAGGGTTTTATATGGAAAAAGTTAGAATATACATTTGAATATGATGATGGTTCTAAATCAAGCATAAAAGTAAATATTGATAAAAATACATACTTAATACTTGTAAAAAGATATAAAGAATTATTTACCAGAGAACATGGTGGAGAAGAAACTCCACCATACCCAATTGATCCTACTATTATAGAAATAGATACTGGATTAATTGATAATGAATATATGAATTCCAGATTTGAAAAATACTTAAAAGATTTGGAACAAAAAAATATTACTGAAGAAGAACTGCAATTAGTTCTTGAAGAACTACATAAATCATTTGCCGTTTTGACTCAAGAAGAACAAAAGTATGCAAATGTATTTTTGCAAGATGTTCAATGCGGAAACATACAAGTAGAAAAAAATAAAACTTTTAGAGATTATGTTACCGAATATATGTTAAATGCTAAAAATGACAAAATTTCGCAAATATCAAAGGCTTTAGGATTGGATGAAATTCAATTGAGACAACTGATTGATAAAAATGTGAATGAAAGCAATATAAATCAAAATGGTTATTTTGATGCTTTGAAAAAAAGTGTTAATACGAAACTTGCAAAAGAATATTTTGAAAAAATAGAGAATACAAAACTTAAGCCTTTTCAAGTTTCAGTAAAAACAGATGCATTTTTAAGAAAATTTATTTTAGAGAAAAATTTCGAAATATAATAATTTATTTGCTATTAAATTACAAAAAATATCTTTCAAGCCTGCTGACGCTTGGGAACAGCGTAAGCTAGGGGAGTCTTGTAAAAGTTTTACCGATGGTGATTGGATAGAATTAAAAGAC
>CAKUXD010000055.1 GCA_934699705.1 uncultured Candidatus Melainabacteria bacterium | reverse complement strand
AAATTTATATATAATTATTATATTATTTAAACGCTGAAAATACTCTAATTTAAAAAAGATATACCTGCTAATTTTTTTGAAGAAATATCCTTTTTTCATATATTCTGAAATGTCGGGCAACATTTCGTTTAAATTAGCATGGTTAATCAATTCTAACTCATATTCTTTTGTTTTTACTGTCAATTCATTTAGTCGAGTTTTATTATTAATACTATTTGAAGAATGTAAACGATAATAATACAAAATATCGTCAAGAAATTTGATTTTTCCATATTTTGAAGCTTGTAACAAAAGCCAATAATCTTCTAGTGGCGCTTCTTCTGGATATTTGCCTATCTTTTCAAAAATTGATTTTTTTATAAGAACACCATTGGGAATATAATTTCTAAAAATTAGCGTTTTATACGTTCCAAAGTCTTCTGAATTAAACTTAATATCTGGATTTACGATTTCATAATAATCTTTAAAATTTTCGATTTGACCGCTTATAGTCGGTTGAAATTTTAAATTTACGTTGCATTTTTTTGAATTGATATCAATAAACTCATTATTTCCAACGCAAATTACAAATTCATTATTATTTTCTAAAAAATCAACTTCTTTTTCAATTGCACTATGAGCTGAAACATCATCAGAGGCGATATCGTAGATATATTTACCATTACAGATATTTAAAAACTGATTATATGTCTTGCAAGTACCTTCGTTTTCTTTTTTTTGAAACACAACTCTTACAAAACGTTCTTCACACTCCTGTTTTAATTCTTGTAGTTTTTCAAAAGTATTATCAGTAGAACCGTCATCAATAACGATTAATTCAAGATTTTTGTAAGTTTGATTTATTAATGATTTAATAGTTTCTTTAATGTATTTTTCGTGATTATAAGCAGGAATAACAATAGATACCAAGGGTTTAATACTCATTTATTGCCTCCACGACAGATTTAACTTCCTCTTTAGTCATAACAGGAGAAATTGGAAGGCTAAGAATTGTTTTATGAATTTCTTCTGTTACAGGATAACTTATTTTAACAAATTCTGTGTATGCACCTTGCTTATGAGGCGGAATTGGATAATGAATAAGGGTTTGTATCCCTCTTTCTTCAAAAAACGATTTTAAAGCATCTCTGTTGCTTGTTCTTATTGCAAAAATATGCCAAACGTGAGAATTTTCATTATGTACTTTTGGCAAAATAATTTTTTCATTTTTGATATTTTCTAGGTAAAATTTTGCAATTTCACGACGTTTAACATTATCACTATCTAAATGTTTTAATTTTACATCTAAAATTCCTGCTTGAAGCTCGTCTAGTCTTGAATTAACGCCTTTATAGATATGATGATATTTTTTATCTGAACCATAATTTGCAAGAGCGATAATTTTATGATAAAGTTCTTCGTCATTTGTTGTAACTGCTCCACCGTCCCCTAAACAACCTAAATTTTTGCTCGGATAAAACGAAAATGCACTCGCATCGCCAAGATTTCCGACCCTTTTACCATTATAAATTGCGCCATGTGCTTGAGCAGAATCTTCTATAACCTTTAATTTATGTTTTTTAGCTAATTGTTGAATTTTATCCATTTCAGCAGTTTGTCCATATAGATGAACCGCAATAATAGCCTTTGTTTTAGTAGTAATTTTTTCTTCAATCAAATCAGGATTTATATTATATGTATCTATATCAGGTTCAACCAAAACAGGCTTACAACCTACTTCTGAAACAGCAAGAATAGTTGCAATAAACGTGTTTGCAGGTACAATAATTTCATCATCTTCACAAAAATTATATGCTTTTAAGATTAATTTTATTGCATCGTAACCATTTCCGACACCTACTGCAAATTTTGTTCCACAAAATTGTGCAAATTTGTTCAAAAAATTTGCATTTTCGTTTCCTAACAAATATGTTCCACTTTTAAGAAGGTTATTAAATTTATCTTCAAATTCAGGTTCAAAGCGCTCATTAAGCTTTTTTAAATCTAAAAATTTTATCATATCAATTCCTATAAATCCAACTCGTAAGTTTCATAAACAACCGTTCTGCCTCCAAAACTCTCTTTTTGAAAAATTAGTCCTTCATTTAGATATAATCCGTTATTTTCAGTAGAAATTCCAAAATCAAAGTACGTTTTGAGGTCTTTATATTTTTCAATTAAAGTTGCAATAACTAAATCTAAAGCGCCCAGTTTTCGACCTATATCCGAATTTGCTAAATATTGAGTGTGAACTAAATTTGGATATTCAAAAAGCAAAGAACCCGCTAAAATTTCATTATCTTTTTTCGCAATAAATAATTTAACACAATCTGGAAATCTGTTTTTTAGCAATTTTAATTCATCTGCAGTATGTACTGCAACGGTGTTGTGATATGTTTTTAAAACTGAGTTTTCTAATGCAATAAAATCTTCAAAATTATTAGATTCTTCAACCTTAATATTTTCGCGCTTTGCTTTTGAAATTTGCGATTTACGACCTTTTGTTAATGAAAAAGGGGTTTCTAAAAAAATCGTTGTAGAAGGTTCTTTTTTTAGTAATTTTGCGTTATTTATCCAAAGTGAATACAAATCTTCTTCAGAAGGAAATTTTGTGTAAATATGTGGTATTTTTTTATAAATTAATTTTTTAAAATTGTTTTCTCGCAAGTATTTAATTAAAGCATTAAAGCAATCATTCATTTGAGCCTGTTTCATTGTTTCATTAAAAATAAAACCACCAAAGGTCAATCCTCCGTGAGAAATCACCTCATCATCGTGCTTTGACAAAGGTAACAATGCAATTAAAGTACCCTCTGAATAAAACATCAAAGAATTATCTACAAATCTATCAGAATGATATTCAAGAAAATCTCTATTTAACATAAAAATGCCATTTTTAGAGTTTTTTAAGAACTCATTCCAAAGATTTTTTTTCTCAGCAGAATATTTTTCAATTGCAATCATTTCATCACCTTGCAACTAACATAAATTTCTGCGCCATTTTGTAAAATATTTTTCAGCAAATACTTAGAACAATACTCTAAAAGTTTTTTGGGTCTATATAAATCCATAATATTCTCAAAAGAATGTACAAGATAATCTTTTACGTATTTTTCAATATTACGTTTCACTATTTACCTCTTTTAAAAACTCATCATAACTTCTAATATATTCATTTTCGTTGTAAACTTCACTTGCTAAAATCATTAGTTTGCAACCATAAGAAAAGTTAAACATTTCTCTCCACATGTTTTTGCCAATATATAACGCATAATCTGGTCTATTTAAGCTTACTATTTCTCTATTTTTACCGTCATCAAGAATAAATTGACATGAACCATCTATCGCTACAATTAGTTGTTCAAGTGTTTTGTGTGCATGACAACCCCTTTTTTGTTCAGGAACAGTATCATAAATCCAATAAACACGTTTAATTTCAAACGGAACATTATTGTTTTCTTCAAGCGATATCAATTTCCCTCTTTCATCGCCAAACACATTCATTTTTATTAATTTATAGTCCAAATGCTCTTATCCTTAAATAATGATATTATATTAATTATTTTACAATAAAGATAAAAAAAAAACGTGAATTGTGAGCGGATTTTGCGTAGGGCGCCGTGTGAGCAAAGCGAACCCAGCCCGAAGTAGCGAGGACATTGCGA
>CAKUXD010000054.1 GCA_934699705.1 uncultured Candidatus Melainabacteria bacterium | reverse complement strand
ACTCAAAAATCACAATAATACTTTTATATACTATACTAAAGTATTTTTTAATAAAATAATTGCCTTTCTAGTAATAATAAGGATTTTAAAGTTTTTGAAAATTAAGCTCTTATTCTTTATAATTTTATTGTAATAATTTTATTCATACTATATAACAATTATTATATAACTTGCATGCTTGTTAAATTTGTTCTAAAATACTATATTATGAATATTTTAGAGAAAAGTGAAAAAACATTAGAATTTGACAAAATTTTGTCGCAATTAGCAACTTATGCTAGAACTCAACAAAGTCAACAATTATGCTTGAATTTACAACCAGAAACAGATTATGAAAAAATTCAAGAAGCTGTAACTTTAACTAAAGAAGCAAAAGAGTTGATTGATAAACTTTTAGAATTACCAATCGAACATCTTACTGATTTGAACACAATTGAAAATGCTCAATTGAACAGTTATTTAACAGAGCATGAGTTGTTGAGTTTAGCAAAAAGTTTACGTTCTGCAAGATTAGTTAAAAACTTTATGCGCGAAAACACTGTTTCTGACAGTCTGTTAAGCAAAGTGTCTTCGCAATTAATTCCAAATAAAGAGTTAGAAGATCAAATTTTTGCTAAATTTGATGATGCAGATAATATCAAGAAAGATGCAACAGACTTGCTTTCTGGATTATATTCTTCATTGAAAGATGCTGAAAAAGATATTAAAGCTAAAATAAACGAGTTATTGAACTCGCACGAGTTTGCTCAATATTTGCAAGAACCAATTTACACAATTCGCGATAACAGAATTGTATTTCCTATTATGGCAAGTGCCAAGGGTAAAATTTCAGGTATTACGCATGACGTTTCAGCAACTAATAAAACAGCTTACATTGAGCCATCACAATTAGTTGCAATGAATAATAAAATCAGAGAATTGAAGGTTAAAATTAGAGATGAAATTATCAAAATTCTTACTGATTTAACAAGACAGGTAAAACGAGTTTTTGATTCCTTTAAAACTAACGAATATATTTTGGCACAATTGGATATGCATTTTGCAAAAGCAAGATATGCCATAAAAATTCAAGCAATAGAACCAGAATTAACAAAAGACAGAGTTCTTAAATTAGAAGGTATAAAACACCCGTTATTAATTTCAAGAGTTCCTGAAATAGTTACAAATGATTTTTCTTTAGGCGATGGTTATACATCTCTTATAATTACTGGTTCTAATACAGGCGGTAAAACAGTTACGTTGAAAACAGTTGGCTTGTTTACTTTAATGACAAGAGCTGGCTTGTTTTTACCATGTAGTTTTGCTAAAATTTATCCGTTTGAAAAAGTTCTTGCAGATATCGGCGATGAACAAGATATTATGCAAAACTTATCAACTTTCTCATCTCACATGAACAATATTATTAATATTTTAAATGTTGCAGATGAAAATTCGTTGGTATTATTAGATGAAATTTGTGCAGGTACAGACCCGCAAGAAGGTGCTTCTTTAGCTGAAGTTATTCTTGACGAGTTGGTTAATAAAAAATCACTAAGTGTAATTACAACTCACTTTGGAGAATTAAAATCTTTGGAATACACAAATTCTCATTTCAAAAATGCTTGTGTGGAATTTAATAGAGAAACACTTAAACCTACATATAAGTTGACAATTGGTATTCCAGGGGCAAGTAACGCAATATTTATTGCAAGCAACTTAGGTTTAAATTCTGAATTAGTAGAACGAGCAAAATCTACGTTGAATATACAACGCGACCCTTCTGCGGTAATTATTGAAAAATTACAAGAAACACAACAAAAATTGAGTAAAAATCTTCAAGATGTTGAAATGATGAAATTGTCATCGTTGAAAGCAAGAGAAGATTATGAAACAAAACTTGCAGAATTGCGCAGAGATAAACGTAAGACTATTAAAGCTATTGAAAACAAATTTTCAGAAGAATTTGATAATGTTCGTTTAGAAATCAAGGATATTATGAGCGAATTAAGAAAAGAAAAATCTGAAAAAGTTGCAAGACGCTCTTATACCCGTTTGTCTTATCTTGAAAATGATTTGAAGGATCAAATCGAAAACGCAATGGATAAACAAACGTATGATGAATTAATTTGGGATTCTATCAAGGTTGGCGATACAGTAATGATTAAAGACTTAAATCAACCTGTTACAGTTGTATCATTGCCTGATAAAAATAATAATTTAACTGTTCAAATGGGACTTATCAAAACTAAGATTAGCAAGGAGCAAGTTGCTAAATTAGATTCGAACCTAACTAAAAAACCACAATTGAAGTTAAAACCTTTAGAATCATTTGAATTAAAGAGAAGTGGTTTATCAAATACTCTTGATTTAAGAGGGTATAAGGTTGATGATGCTTTGGATAGCTTAGAAAATTATTTAGACAAAGCTAGTTTGGCTAATTTAACTCCAGTATATATAATTCATGGACATGGTACTGGCGCGTTAAAATCTTACGTTAGAGATTACGTATCAACTTCACCTTACGTTGCAAAATATCGCGCAGGCGAATCAGCAGAAGGCGGAGATGGAGTTACAGTAATTGATATAAATTAAAATATTAACGTATGTAATAAAAATGACATGGCGCACTCGTTTTTCGAGTGCGTTTGATTTATAATCAATTTGTAAATGGTCTTTTAAAATAAACACGGAGAAATTATGACAGAAAAAATTTATTCAGACGCTGAGTTTGAAGCCTTGTTAAGCAATTATGATTACAAGTTTAGCAAAGGTGATTTGGTTAAAGGTACGGTTTTAGGGTATGATTCAGAAGGCGCGATTGTAAATATTGGCGCAAAAACTGCAGCTAGTGTTCCAACAAAAGAAGCTATTTCCGACAAGTCTCAATCAATTGAAAATGTTTTAGAAAAAGGAAAAGAATACGAATTTCTTATTATTTCAGACGAAGATATTGATGGCAAAATGTTATTATCTAGCTTGAGAGTTCAGCAAGCTTATGCTTGGAAAGAGCTTGAAAAACTTAAAGAAACAAACGAAATTATCCTTGGTGAAATTAGTGCTATCGTTAAAGGTGGCTTGATTGTTGATATCTTAGGCTTAAAAGGTTTTGTTCCATCAAGCCAATTAAAAATAAAAGATCAACAGTTTGCTATTGGTGAAAAAATCGAACTTAAAATTTTAACTTTGGATAGTCAAGAAAATAACTTTATTTTATCTAATAAAAAAGTATATTCAGAAACTTCAGAAGAAGAAAAAATGAATTTGTTTGCTCAAATTGAAATCGGACAAGTCTTAAAAGGCGAAGTCGTAAGAATTGCAGACTTTGGTGCTTTTGTTGATATTGGCGGAATTGATGGATTGTTACCATTATCTCAAATTTCTTGGAAATGGATTGACCACCCATCTGATAGATTAAAAATTGGTGAAAAAATAGAAGTTGAAGTTATCAGCATTGATAATGACAAACATAGAGTTTCATTAAGTCTTAAAAATTTGGAAGCTGATCCTTGGATTGAAGCAGAAAAGGAAATTACAGCTGGCGAATTACGTGAAGGTGTTATTACAAGAATTAAACCTTTTGGTGCATTTGTTGAAATCTTTCCAGGAGTTGAAGCTTTACTTCCTCAATCAGAACTTGCGATTTACGAAAGCCAAAATAATGTGATTTCAAAAGTTGGAGATTCAATTAAAACTTACGTTTTAAAATTTAATGCACAAGATAAAAGAATTGCATTAAGTGTTAAAGAACCTGAGTTAGCTACTGTTTAAAAGCTTTTAATGTTTTAGCTAAGGCTTTTGGACATAATCCAATAATATTTTCAAAACTGCCACCGATTTTTTTAACGAAATTCTGTGGCAGTTCTTGTATGCCGTAAGACCCAGCCTTGTCTAGTGGATTAAATTTTGCTATATAATCGTTAATCATTTCGTCAGAAAGTTCGTTAAAAGTTACGTAACTCGTGGTTGAAGTGATTTTTTTTCGCATACTTGGGGTTTCAATTGCGCAAATTGAAGTTACTACAAAATGTTCTTTGTTTGAAAGGCTTTTTAGCATATCAAAAGCTTCTTTTTTGTCTTTTGGTTTGCCTAAGATTTTATGCTCGTTTACAACAATTGTATCTGCGCCAACAACAATAGCATCGTAATTTATCGTTTTTGCAACGAAGAAAGCCTTGTTATATGCTAATTTTTCAATTTTATCGTAAGAAAAATCGTGGTTTTCTAATTTTTCTTCGTAACCTGATGGAATAATCTCAAAATCTAAATTCAAATCTTCAAATATTTTTTTTCTTCGAGGAGAAGATGATGCTAAAATTAACTTTTTCATAACACGTTGATTATATCAGAATTTTCGCATAAAAAAAAGAACCTTTTTAAAAGGTTCTTTAAATTACACACATAAATTTTTACTACTTATTTCCCTAACACTAAACTTACTTACCTTCACCTTGATGGAAGAATTACGCTGCCAAATTTTGAAGAGAGGTTGGTGATGTTACATATCTTGCTGAACGAGCATTTACTCTTGAACA
>CAKUXD010000053.1 GCA_934699705.1 uncultured Candidatus Melainabacteria bacterium | reverse complement strand
AATTCAGGGTCATCAACCATATCACATTTATTTAAGAATACTACTAAGTTTGGAACACCAACTTGTCTTGCAAGTAGAATGTGTTCACGAGTTTGAGGCATTGCACCGTCAGTAGCTGCAACTACAAGAATTGCACCGTCCATTTGAGCAGCACCTGTAATCATGTTTTTAACATAGTCAGCGTGGCCTGGGCAGTCAACGTGAGCATAGTGTCTAGTTGCTGTTTCATATTCTACGTGAGCTGTAGAGATGGTGATACCTCTAGCTTTTTCTTCTGGAGCAGCATCGATTTCATCAAATTTTTTCAATTCTGCTTGTCCAGCTGCTGCTAATGTTGCTGTAATTGCTGCTGTTAATGTTGTTTTACCGTGGTCAACGTGACCAATTGTACCAACGTTAACGTGCGGTTTGGTTCTTTCGTACTTTTCGCGTGCCATTTAGTGGTCTCCTTTTACTACTTATTTACTAAACTAACTTATTATTTATATACTAAGCTATGCTAATATTGTATTATATCAAAATTTGTTGTCAACTAGTTTAAAATATTTGAGAAAATTTGTTTACAAGGTTAATTTTTATGCGTAAAACGGCGCGCTGAATTTTGTAAAATTCAGCGCGCCGCTAATTTTATTTTTCAATTATTTAAGGTCTTTATAAGAGCCTGTTCTTAGGTCTGAATAACTTGTATGAAGTAATTCATGAGCTTTATGCGAATTTGGAGCTTCCAAATATTCATCATACAATTTTTTGATGTCTGGATTTTCGTGAGATTTTCTAAATTTCACATCTTTAACATCTTCTGTATAAAGCGCATCAGCTCTTTGTTTTCTAAGTTCTGGCTTATTGCAACTTACTGGTTGACCGCCACCGTTTACGCAACCTCCAGGGCATGCCATAACTTCTAATAATTGGAAGTCTGAAGTGCCAGCCTTGATTTCTTGAATTGCTTTTTCAGCTTCTTTAAGTGTTGAAACAACTTTCACTTTAACTTTTGTACCTTTAATATCTAATTCAACAGTTTTGTCGAAAGAATTTTTATCAACACCACGCATTTCAACTATGTCGTCATTTGCAATTTCTTCACCAGCTACCATATAATATGCTGTTCTTGCAGCAGCTTCTGCAACACCGCCAGATGCTCCGAAGATTGTTGCTGCACCTGTGTATTGACCAAATGGTGAATCTGCTTGTTCTGCTTCTAAGTTTTTCAAATCAATACCAGCTGATTTAATCATTTGAGCAAATTCTTGAGTTGTTAATACATAATCTGTATCAAATTTGCCATCTTTTTTCAATTGATTACGCTTAATTTCAGCTTTTTTAGCCGAACATGGCATAACTGATACAACAACCAAATCTTCTGCTTTCACTTCAGGATTTAATTTTGGTAAAAATTCTTTAATAACTGAAGATAGCATTGATTGTGGTGATTTACAAGTTGATAAATGGTTAAGCATATCAGGGTGTTGAGTTTCAACATATCTTACCCATGCTTGACAGCAAGAAGTAAACAATGGTAAGTTTTCACCTTTTTTAAGTCTGTCTAAAAACTCAGTAGCTTCTTCCATAATTGTTAAATCAGCCGCAAAGTTTGTATCATAGACAAAATCGAAACCGATTTTTCTCATTGCCGCATAAATTTTACCAATTACATTTTCGCCAGCAGGCATATCAAACATTTCGCCTAAAGCTACACGAACTGCCGGAGCAACTTGGATAGCAACTTTTTTATTTGGATTATTTACCAATTTCCATACATCATTTACTTCGTTGTTAATTGTTAAAGCACCAGTTGGACAAACAGCTTTACATTGACCGCAGAATACACAATCAACATCTGATAAATGTCTGCCGTTCATCGGTTGAACCAAGGTTTTAGAACCACGATTTGCAAAACCTAAAACGGCATGCCCTTGGAATTCTTTACAAGCTCTAACACAAGCACCACAAAGAATACATTTATTTGGATCTCTAACGATTGCAGGATTTGAACAATCAATAGGTTTTTTATCTTCTGGTTTTAATGTTGGATATGTAATTTTTCTAATACCATATTCTTCAGCATATTGTTGCAATTCACATTGACCTGATTTTTCACATGTTGTACATTCTCTGTCGTGGTTAGCTAACAATAACTCAAGAACAGTTTTTCTAATTCTTCTAACTCTTTCTGAGTTTAATTTTACTTTAATACCAACTTCTGGAGGCATTGTACAAGATGAATTTACCATAACTCTGCCGTTTGGATATTCAACTTCAACAACACACATACGGCAAGCGCCGAATTGAGTTAAGTCTGGACGGTAGCAGAAAGTTGGTACGCTCATACCAGCTTTTCTGATAACTTCCAAAAGATTAGGTTCATTGGTAAATTCTACCTCTTTACCTTCTATAAATAATGTTTTTTTATCTTCTGACATTTTATTTATTCCTTTTTGTTATATAATCAACTACTTATTATTTGCGCTATGCAAGACTATTCCTTAACAATAGCTTTGAATGGACAGTGTAATAAACAAGCCTCACATTTAATACATTTTTCTTGATTAATGTGATGAGGTTGTTTAACAGTACCTTCAATAGCGCCCACAGGACAAGTTCTTGCACATTTTGTACAACCGCGACATAAATCTTCTTTAATTTTGATTGTTTTAAGCGCTGTACAAACACCAGCAGGACATTTTTTATCCTTAATATGCGCTACATATTCATCTCTAAAGTATTTTAATGTTGATAATACAGGATTTGGAGCTGTTTTACCTAAACCGCATAAAGAACCGTCTTTAACTGCAATAGCAAGTTCTTCTAACTTATCCAAATCTTCCATTGTTCCTTCGCCATGTACAATTTTTTCTAATATTTTCAACATATTTTTTGTACCTTCGCGACAAGGAACACACTTACCGCAAGATTCATTTTGTGTAAAGTTCATAAAGAAACGTGCAACTTCAACGATACAAGTGTCTTCGTTCATAACAACAAGACCGCCTGAACCAACCATTGCGCCTGCTTTAATTAAACTATCGTAATCCATAGGTAAATCTAAATGTTCTTCTGTCAAGCAACCACCTGAAGGTCCACCAATTTGAACTGCTTTGAATTTTTTACCATTTCTAATACCGCCACCGATATCAAATACGATTTCTCTCAAAGTTGTGCCCATTGGAACTTCAATTAAACCAGTATTATTAACTTCACCTGTTAAAGCGAAAGTTTTAGTACCTTTTGAAGTTTCAGTACCCATAGAATTGAACCATTTTGCACCTTTTAACATAATTACAGGTACGTTAGCTAAAGTTTCTACGTTATTAATCAAGGTTGGTCTGCCGAACAAACCAGAATTTGCTGGAAATGGTGGTTTTGGTCTTGGCATACCACGTTCGCCTTCAATTGACGCGATTAATGCAGTTTCTTCACCGCAAACAAACGCCCCAGCACCTTCTTTAATGTGTAAATCAAATGAGAAATCTGAACCCATAATATTTTTGCCTAAGAAATTCTTTTCTTCAGCATCTTTGATTGCTTTTCTTAAACGTTGAATTGCAAGAGGGTATTCAGCACGAACGTAAATGTAACCTTCGTCTGCACCGATTGCAAAAGCAGCAATTGCCATACCTTCTAATAATTTATGAGGGTCGCCTTCCATTACAGAACGGTCCATGAACGCACCCGGGTCGCCTTCGTCGCCGTTACATACAACGTAAGATTTTCCGCCTTTGTTTGCAGCAGTAAATTTCCATTTCATGCCTGTTGGGAAACCACCGCCACCACGGCCTCTTAAACCTGAATCTATAATTTCTTGAATTACAGCATCAGGGTCATTTTGTTTTAAAATATTTGCTAATGCTTCGTAACCTCTAACTGAAATCGCTTCTTCAATTGATTCAGCGTTGATATGACCACAATTTTTCAAAGCAGTACGAGTTTGTTTTGCATAAAAATTGATTTCTTCTGGTTTTTGAACAGATTGTTTTGTTGCAGGATCAACATATAAAAGTCTTTCAACTGGTTTACCGCCCACGATATGAGAATTGAAAATTTCTTCAACATCTTCCTCTTTTACTTTTATATAAGCAGTATGTTCTTCAGGTAAAATCACCAATACACCTTGTTCACAGAAACCATGACAACCTGTTGGAATAACAGTCATTTTTTCGTGATTTGATAAAGTTCCAACATTTACGCCAAGTTCTCTGAATTTAGCCATAACTTTTTCAGAACCGTTTGCAACACAACCAGTACCGCCACAAACTAAAACTCTTAAACCTTGTTCTTTAATATGTTCCTGAGCAACGTCTTGCTCTTTTTTAATATCAATATTTAATTCCATTACGCTTTTTCCTCCTGATAAATCGTATCAATAACAACTTTGATTGCATCAGATGTCATTTGAGGATAAACTTTTCCATTAACAACAACAACTGGAGCTAAACCACAAGCACCTAAGCAACTAACGGTTTCAACAGAGAATAATCCGTCATCAGTTGTAAATTTACCATCTTTTAAATCTAATCTTGCCTTAATAGCGTTTAATACTGGCATTGAACCTCTAACGTGGCAAGCAGTACCGTCGCAACATTTCACTTCGTATTTACCTTTTGGGTCAAGTGAGAATTGTGCATAGAATGTCGCAACACCAAATACAGTTGCAGGCGACAAGTCTTCAATTTTTGTTCCGATATAAATCATCGCGTCTTCAGGTAAGTATCGGTAAACTTCCTGTACTTTTTGCAAAATCGCAATCAAATTAGATTTGTTACCACCACATTCAGCAATAATTTCATCTAATTTTGAGAAATCGACTTTTGTTTGACTTCCAGTCATCGTAATCTCCTTTAAGTTATATTAATAAATGCTCATTATAAATGCAAAATTTATCACGAATAACAAACAATATTTATATTATGTCATGAATATTTTTGAAATCAAGTATTTTTCATATTCTTAATAGTGCCAAAACATCACGATTTATTGGGTTTGTATATTTAAACGCGTACGGCAAAATTATAGCTCTAAGTTTTCAATTTCAAAAAAAACACTCTCCGCCTGAGAGTGTTTTTAAAAAAGGCGACACCCAGATTCGAACTGGGGGATAAAAGCTTTGCAGGCTTCTGCCTTACCACTTGGCCATGTCG
>CAKUXD010000052.1 GCA_934699705.1 uncultured Candidatus Melainabacteria bacterium | reverse complement strand
GTATACACCTAAAGCGCCAGTAGCAGCTTCTAATGAATGACCTGCCATTTGAATTGCATACATTGTTTTAGCATTTTTACTGCTTGTAATAACATCACCTAATTTACCTAAAGCACCACTTTTAGCTGCGTCTTTAACGGTATTTTTGATATCTTTGCGTAAATCTTTCATTTCATCTTTTGATAAGTCAGCATCAGTTTTTGAGTATTTGTTCACTAAGTCATTTTCTAATTTTGATTTTAATGTATTGATAGACTCTTTCATTTTATCTGATGAATAAGAACCTTCTTGTTTTTCAGTATTCTTAGCAATTTTTGCTTCATTTAATAAAGTATCTACTGCAGAAACAGTTGACTTTTCAGTTAAATCAGCATCAGCAAATTCTCTATTAGCAGTTCTATCAAGAATGTTATTAGCATCTAAATTCATGTTTGCATTTAAGTAACTTTGATTAGGAGTTGCATCTGGTTGAGCAAACATAACATTTGTGTTGTTTTCAGAATTTTCATCTGTAAATACTTCATTATATCTTGAAACAAAGTCTGTATCTTTATTTTGCATTTTTTCAGCAATAGTTGAGCCAGCGAAACCAACTGCGCCAGAACCAATAGCCATACCGCTTGAAATCATGCCTAAAGTATCTTTATTCTTAGCAGCAAAACCAAAGTTTACTGCGCCTGTTGCCATTGCAATACCAGATGTAATTTGACCAACTTGGTTATCATTAAGACCCATTGAAGAACCAAATGCTCCGATACCTGATGATGTCATTGATAATCCTGAAGTTAAAGCGCCTTGTAAATCACCTTCAGCACAAGCAAAACCAAATGTTACAGCTTGTGATGCAGTATTAGCAACTTGAGAAGCTGTTTGTAATACTTCTCCACCACCAATTGATAAGCCTCCTGCAACTGCTGATAAACCAGAAGTTAAAGCGCCTTTCACATCGCCATTTGCAATTGCAGTACCCATTGTGATTGCTTTATTTGCTGTATCTGCAGCTTTACCTGCAATTTCCATACCTTTTGTCAATTTATCCATTTGTTCCATACCAGGAATGCTACCTGCAAATGAAGCAGCGTCAGCAACTGCTGATAAACCTGATTGTAATGCACCTAGCCAATCACCTTGTGCAACTGAAACACCCATAGATGCAGTATTAGCTGCTAATGTAACACCAGTACCAACTTGTTTGATTGTAGTACCAACACCTGCAGTTGAAGCGCCTGAAGCTGTTAATGATGTACCTGAAGCAATTTGAGCTGTTCCAGCAGTTACCATTGTTGTACCTGCTGCGATTGCTGCAGAACCTGTACCAACAAAAGATCCACCAGTTGCAACCATTGAAGCACCTAAAGCTGCAGTAAATGGATTTGATAATAATGGCGTACCAGCTGCAATTAAAGAATTGCCTAATGTAACCTGAGTTGTACCTGTTGTAATACCAATTGTACCACCTGCTACTTGACCTGTACCTGATGCAGTAATGCTTGAGCCAATTGAACCCATAACCTTACCAACACCAGCAACTGTCAAACCAGTCATTTTAATTACGCCACCAGCAGTTTTTGTAATGCCTAAAACTTCTTGTGTTTTTGCTAAGCTATCAGTTTTTGCTTCAGCTTCTTCTACAACACCTTCTGTATATTCTGTTTGATTTTCAGCAGTTTCAGTAGCTTCTTCGTTGCTTGTTTTAACATTTTCAAACGCTGCAGCTAAACGAGTATTTACACTTTCTGATCTTTCAGCAAGAGCGCCAAATTCAGAAGCGTAATCTCTCTTATTTGAGTCACTATCTTGAGTAGATGTTGGATTATTTTGTTGATTTTCTTGAGCTTCGGTAGCAGTTGTTAAAGAATATGTATTGCTTGCGCCTTCTCCAAAACCTGCAGTTGCTTGTTCTGATTCCATTTCTGCAGTTAAATCTTCAATCGAACCATTAATATCATCTAATTCAGAATATAAAGAATCTGCATCATCGTTAGCAGATGTAGCAATTTCATTGTAGCTTTCAACTTCTGCATTAAAGGCTTCAACCTGAGCATCTACTTCATCAGTTTTTGAAACGCCTTCAGTAGAGGTATTGTTAGCTTCATTACCAACTTGATTTGTTTGTTCTTTTGTTGGTGATTTTTTAACTAAACTATTTGCTTTATCTTGTCTGTTATCAGAATCTTGAATTCTTGCATTTGCATTTGCATCAGCAGCTTCAGCAGAAGATACTGCATCTTCAGCACCCATTTCTAAATTAGCTAAATCAGCTTCAGCATCACTAATATCATAATCAGCGCTGTCTGTTTGTTCTTCAACAACAGGAGCTTTTTGTTCTTTTACTTCTGTATTATTATTATCAGCTTTTTGATTCTTTTCTAGTTTTAAAGCTTGTAATTCTTCGTTTGTAAGACTATTAATGCGAATTGTCATATTTAACTCTCTATAAAATTCCTCTGTAATTATATAAAGTATTTTAATAAAAAAAAATTGCCTTTTTAATGTATTTTTTATTTATTTATGTTATAATTGTTTACAAAAGAAGTATGAGGAATTAAAAATGTCAATATTACTTGAACAAAAACAAGCACTAATAGCAGGTGATGGTCAATTACCAGTAAAAATGGCTGAAGGCGCAAGCAAAAATGGATTAGATGTTATTTGTATATCTTTATCCAAAGATAACTATCAAGAACTTAAAAAAGTTTGCTCAAAGGTCTATTCTGTTGCACCAGGAGAACTTTTAAAAATAAAAAAAATACTAGAAGATGAACAAGTAAAACAATTGACGTTCTTAGGTAAAGTCCACAAAGGACTTATATTAAGACGACCTAAATTTGACTCTATGGCGTTAGATTTGATGAAATCAGTTAAAAGATTAAACGATGATCAAGTCATGCTTTTATTGGTTGAAGAATTAAATAAATTAGGTATTACAGTTTTAGACCAAACTTTATTTATTAAAAATTTAATGATTCCAGCTGGTGTTTTAGGTAAAAATAAACCGACAGAAGAACAAATTAACGATGTTCAATACGGATATAGCATGGCAAAAGAAATGGGCAAACTTGATGTTGGTCAATCTGTTGTCGTTAAAGACAAAATGATTATGGCAGTCGAAGCTATTGAAGGGACTGACAAATGTATTCAACGCGGTGGAAAAATTGCAAAAAAAGGCGGAGTTATTGTTAAAGTCGCAAAACCTTCTCAAGATAAACGTTTTGATATCCCTGCCGTTGGTTTAAAAACTTTAAAAAACATGAAAAAATATAAATTATCTGTTCTAGCTTTAGAAGCAAATGAAACTATTATCGTTGACATGGACGAAGTTGTTAAGTTTGCAGACAAAAACAACATTGTAATCATGGCAGTTTAATTATGAAAAAAATATTCATTATAACTGGAGAATATTCAGGAGATATGCATGCCTCTAATGTGGCAAAGCATCTTTTTGAGATGAATAAAGATGTTCAAATTGAGGCTATTGGCGGGGAAAACTTAAAAAAACTTGGTATTAAGCTATTCTCTGACCACTCAAAAATGAGTGCTATGGGACTTACTCCAAAAATCGTTTGGAACCATTTAACACTTGGTGTAAAATTAATCAATTATTTAACCAAAGAATATAAGCCCGATTTAGTTTTGCTAATTGATTATGGCGTGTTTAACCTAAAAATGGCAAAACACCTTAAAAAAGCTGGAATAAGAACAAATTATTACATTCCTCCACAAGTTTGGGCAAGTCGTAAAGGCAGAATTAACAAAATCAAAAAATATGTTGATGAAGTTTTCTGCATTTTCCCTTTTGAAAAGGACATGTACGAATCCTATGGAATTAAAACTACTTACTGCGGACACCCATTAATTAGCCAGTTACCAGAAAAAGCTGACAAAAATAATTTCTTTGAAAAGCATGGGTTTGATGTTAACAAAAAATTAATCGCAATTTTCCCTGGCTCAAGAGTCTTTGAACTAAAAAACCTTATGGAAACTTTTGTTAAATCCGCAAATATATTAAAGAAAATGCACCCAGATTTGCAGTTTGTGTTTTCACAAGCTCCAAATCTAAAAGACGAAGTTTACAAAAAATATTTCAAAAACTCTGATTTCAAAATCATTAAAGGTGAAAATCAAGCTCTACTAAGCGTTTCTGACGCGTTAATCCTTGCATCAGGTACAGTTGCACTAGAAGCGTCTTTATACAACACCCCCATGATTATCGCCTACAAAGGACCTTATTTATTTTATCTAATATATTTACTAGTAAGATGTATTAAGCGCGTGTCTTTGCCAAATATCATTACAGATAAAGATATCGTTCCTGAAATTATTGAAAACTCTGCAAAACCTGACTTCATTGCTTACAATATTGAAAAACTTATCTACGATGAAGAAGTTAGAAACAAACAAATTGAAGGTTTAAAATCGGTTAGGGAACTATTATCCGATAAAAATTCTTCACTTGAAGTCGCAAAAAGAATTAATGAAGAACTTTCAGAGATGTAATATGGCTTATCCAACCTCAGCTTACATTCACATACCTTTCTGTGGCTCTAAATGCTTTTACTGCGCGTTTACGTCAACTGTAAACCAAAAACTTCAATTAGGCTATCTTATCGCTCTTTTAAAAGATATTGATACTAATTATAAGGATAATCTGCTAAATACACTCTACTTTGGCGGTGGTACGCCTTCAACTCTGCCTATTGAATATGTTACTAAAATTATTAATAAGTTTAATTTAAACAAAAATGCGGAAATTACCTTCGAAATTAATCCCGAACACGCATCAATTGAGTATTTATTAAAATTGAAGGAATTAGGCATTAATCGTTTGAGTGTTGGGATACAAACTCTTAACGATAAAATCTTAAAAAATATCGGAAGAAAACATACTGCTAAAGAAGCGCTTATGGCGGTTCAAAACGCTAAAGAAGCTGGATTTACGAATATATCAATTGATTTGATTTATGGATTGCCTAATCAAACACTACAAGACTTTGAACAAGATTTAAATACGGTTAAAGCACTAGAAATAACACATCTATCGCTTTACGGACTTAAAATTGAAGAAAATTCTGTATTCGGCAAAAAAACTCCGCTAAATCTGCCAGATGATGATTTTCAAGCAGATATGTACCTGAAAGCTATTGAAGTTCTAAATGATTACAATCACTATGAAATAAGCAATTTTGCAAAAAATGGTTTTGAATCAAAACATAACACAACTTATTGGAAGAACGAAGAATATTATGGATTTGGTTGCAGTGCTCATGGTTATGAAAATGGAGTTCGATATGCAAATTCATTTAACCTGCACCAATACATGGAAACCCCTCTCATAAAAGACTTTGGGCATACTGAAACAACCGAAGAAAAACTCGAAGAAGAAATTTTCTTAGGGTTTAGATTAAAAGAAGGGTTACATGTATATAATATAAATAGTAAATATAATATAAATTTTGATGAAAAATATAAAGATATTTTAAAAAAATATCTTACAAC
>CAKUXD010000051.1 GCA_934699705.1 uncultured Candidatus Melainabacteria bacterium | reverse complement strand
AATAATCTTGCTTGTGATGCTGACATTCCCATAGTGCTAACTCCTTATTAAGTTTGCTTTTCCCTTACATACTTTATGTCGGTATATTTAATGAAAACTTTAGGTTTTTAAAGTGTTTCTTTACAATTTGTTACAATTGCTAAAATTACATAACATTGCTATAATAGAACAGTAATTTATACGCCCGTAGCTCAGTGAATAGAGCGTCAGAGTCCGAACCTGAAGGGCACGGGTTTGAATCCCGTCGGGCGTTTGCTTAAACTTTTATTTTTAAATACTCCATTTCTCGTATTCATGTATCTGAAAGAAAACTCTATAATGTTTACGTAAAAGCATGTTTGTATTAAATTTATAGTAGTAATGAGTAACGGTTTTAACAATTTTGATAATTCAGATTCTTTAAGAAATTCTCCAATAATCAAAGAGAGAGTTTCCTTAATTTCTGCGCACATGTACAAGCAATTTTGTGATTATCAACATTCTAACGAAAATACAAGCGAAATATTTGCTCACATGGCATCAGCTTTAAATGATTTGGTTGACAATTTAAGACAATCTTTTGCCTCTCGAGGTGTTGCAACAGAAAACATTTGGAAAAAAATTGAACCTAAGGTGCCAGCTATTGTAGTTAATATATTTTGGCAACAATTCAGTTTTACAATGCGTTGTAACTTCAAACCTCAAGCTTTATTCAGAGAAAAAGAATCTGCTCTGTTCTCAGGTAGAATTATGGCGATAAAAGGCGATTATTTTGAATTAATCAAGCAAGCTAAAAATCCCGATGAAGAAATGGCAATTTTACTAGATAATGAAATTGCATCTCTTTTTGTTCCTGAAAATAAAATGCAAAGCGCAATTTTTAAACTAAAACATAGAGCAAATAAAGAATTTTTACTCGCGCAAATTGACGCTGGCAGAGAATTTGCACTAACTGTATCAGAAGCGATTTGCGGTGGAACTGTTTACCACGAAGAGGGTAGTAGAAAAAGTTTTAATATTTAATTAATCCCCATAAACAGAGGGCAACTGCGAGGATACTTCCGCTAAAACCCTTTGCACATCTGGCCCACCAAATGTAACCTCAATTAACATATTGTGCTGGATTATAACCGTTTCACGATACTCCATTGTTTCTATGTCTATAATATTAAATTCGTAATAATCCTCACCAGATTTTACTAATTTTGCATAATCATTTCCGCCAATCCATTTTATAAACATGTACTGACCTTCTAATAATCTTAATCTTTCAAATAATTTCATACGCTATCCTATGTACCATTTTTATCATCTACACTAATATATTAGTGATATTTAATGGAAAGTCAAAAATCAGACTAAAAATGTTATGATAATTGGTATAAGAAGCATTGTCCAACAATAAAATCAATATCAGCTTGATTTATTGTCGTTAACATAAAAGCATGCTGAAACATAGGGCGACCTTCTTCAACAGAGGTTCTTGTATAAACATATTCAGCTTTTGTAGAAATTTCTCTGTTTTTAAACGTTAACAAAACATTAATTGACTCATAGGGCAAAAACGGCTTTGAATTCTTAATGCAAATACCTTTTCCGCAAATGTTTAATGTTTCACCAAATAAAATATCTTCTTTATCAGCTCTTTTAACAATCATTTTAAACGGAATATGTAAATCTGCTCTAAAATATTCTCTGCGTTGAGTTACCTTATTTTGCGATGGATAAGAAATAGAATATGTCGTATTTACACCGTCATCATTAACTTCTAAAACTTTTGAGATTGAATTATAAATACCATTTTCAGAATAAACATTCAAAGTTAAACTGTCGCCAACCTTTGGTTTAACATCGCCAGTTTTTGCGTTTTCAGAAATTATTAACATCTTCTCTGGCTCAATATTTTTAATCTTACACATAATTCTGTGCATATAAACATCGTCAAAAAACTCGACTTCAAACGATTTTAAATTTTTATACTCTTCAAAAATATCTGCCATAATTCACCTATAAAAAAGGACTTCCGAAGAAGCCCTAAAATGGTGGGCCCGGAGAGACTCGAACTCTCACACATCGCTGCGCTAGATCCTAAGTCTAGTGCGTCTACCAATTTCGCCACAGGCCCATTAGTTTTTATTTAATTATCAATGTATTTTTTCAACTTTTGAGCATGTATTAAGTGCGTCTACCACCTCTCAAAAATGATTATTAATCATTTTTTCGGCAGAGTGCCACAGGCCCATTAGTTTTTATTTAATTATCAATGTTTTTTTTCAACTTTTGAGCATGTATTAAGTGCGTCTACCACCTCTCGAAAATGATTATTAATCATTTTCTCGGCAGAGTGCCACAGGCCCATTAGTTTTTATTTAATTATCAATGTAAGTTTAAGATAACTCAAAATTTCTAGTTTGTCAATGACTATACCTGATATTTATTCTTTTCAAAGAACAAAATATTCACTAAAGAAAATGCCATAACTATCACCAATAAAACTACGGCAAGCGCTGAAGCATAACCTAAATCAAGGTTTTCGAATGCTCGTTCGTAAATATAATAAACAATTGTTTTACTAGAATTTAATGGTCCGCCTTTTGTCATAACATAAATTTCTGCAAAAACCTTCATGGCTGAAATTGCGCTGATTGTTGTTACAAGTGCAATTGTAGGCATAATATGAGGTATAGTTACAGTTAAGTGTTTGCGTAAAAAACTTGCACCATCTATATCACATGCTTCATATAATTCGTTTGGAACGCTCATTAATGCTGCCAAATAAATCATCATGTAATACCCTATTCCCTTCCAAATCGTAACAATAATTACTGAAATCAAAGAAAATCTTGTATCTGTAAGCCAACCTATGCTATTTAAGCCAAAAATTTGCAAACAATAGTTCAAAACTCCTGTTTGTGCATAAAGCCATTTAAAAGCAATTGCCGCAACTACAATAGAAACAATTACTGGAAAATAAATCAATATCTTATATAAAGTTAAAAATCTTAATTTTTGATTTATCAAAATTGCAATAAAAAGTGGTACAATAGCCAAAATTGGTACGGCTAAAAACAAATAGACAAAAGTGTTAAACATAACTTTATAAAATATTGCAGAATGAAAAAGAGTTTTATAATTTTCTAAGCCTATATATGCTGGCATGTAAATATTGTTATGATAACTTAGAAAACTAAAATAAATAGTCTGAAAAAAAGGTATAAAGAAAAACACTAGCAAGACTATTCCTGCTGGTAACAAAAATAAATATGGTGCGTATTTCTTATAATACCTGAACATATAATAAATTATAGATACTATTTAAGTTTTATGCAATTTTATTACGATAAATAACAAAAAAGCGAGCCTAAACCCGCTTTTTAAACAAAATATAAATTTGCTATTTATTATTTACCTGCATTTCTTAAATATTTGCCAGCTCTAGCCGCAATTTCAGCACTTCTGTCAACTTTTTGAGAATTTGAATCAGCTGATGCATTATCAGTTGTTGGGTTTTGGTTAACATTAGCACCAGGAGTTCCTTTATCTTTGCTACCTGCATGCCAAATTGAGTAATTAGCAATTTGGTTGCCTTTGTTATATAACCAAGATGCACCTGACATTGCAGAACCAACAGTGCTAATTGTATTTGCAGTTTTTTCTGAAACGCCCATTTTACCAAGTAAACCACCGTTTTCACCTGCACCTGCTGCTGAAGCAGTTGCATTAACAGTACCCCAAGCCGAGCTAAGGATTGATTTTGTATCACCAGAATCAATTGCAAAGCCTAAGTTTACAGCTTGAGAACCAGCTGCCATCCATTGAGTTGCTGTTTGTACACCAGAATTGTTGCTAAATGACATACCTGATGCAACAGTACCAATACCGCTTGTAATCATACCTTGTAAGTTACCTTGGTCGATTGCAACACCTAATTGAATACCATTTTGAGCTACTGAAACTGCTTTTGATGCTGTTGAAATAGCTTTTTGAGCAGATTCGCTCATTTTTCCAGTCATTTCACCAAGACCACCAGCAAAAGATAAAGCTTGACCAGCCACAGACATACCGCTTGTAATAGCACCCAACCAATTACCTTCAGCAATATTAACGCCCATCATACCTGCGTTAGCACCAAGTGTTATACCTTGACCAACTTTTTCAGTAACTTGGCCTATTTTTTGAGTTGTTTGTCCAGCAGTTCTTAAACCAGAACCTGTTGATGTTAAACCTGCACCTGCACTAGTTGTACCTGAACCAGCTCCAGTAGTTGTACCACCTGCAGCAACAATCGGAGTACCTGCGCCAAATAATGCAACTAATGGACCACCAATTGATGTTAATGCTGCGCCAATACCTGTAACAGTTGCACCAGTTGCAGTTACGCCAGCACCCGCAGTGCCTAATGCAGTACCAGCAGCTGTTAAGCCAACACCAGTAGCTTTAGTAACTAAACCCATTGTAGTTGTCATATCGCCAATTTCTAATGCATAGCCTAAATATTCTTTTGTTGTTTGTAAACCATCATTTACTGAGTTTGCATTATCAACTGATTCATTAGCTGCCGCTTCTGTATCAGTCATTGCAGTAGTTGCATCATCAGTAGTTGTCATGAAATCATCATTTGTTTTTGTTAAAAGTTCGCTTAATCCAGTTGCTCTAGCTGACTTTTCTTCTAGTTGAGCTGTAACATCTTTTGAAGAAGAACCTGCTGTTGAAGGAACTGGTTGTGGATTTTTTTGAGCATCTTCTTCTGCTTCAACGGCTGTTGTTAATGTGTAAGCACTATTTGCACCAACACCAGTACCATCATTAACTCCATTTTGTTTTTCATCTTCTTCTGACATTGTTTGAGCTTGAGCAGTTAAAGATTCAATTTCGCCCATCAAGCCTTCTAATTCTTCATTACCGTCTTCAACAATTGCATATTGTTCTTCTGATTGAGCAGTTAAATCTTCATAGTTTGAAGTAATTGTTTCTAATGTTTCGTCTAAATTTGCTTGTTCTTCTAAACCTGCATCACCTGAAGTATTCATTTCAGCTGACATTTGGCTTAAACTTTCAGCAGAAGGAGCAGCTTGTTGTTTTTCGTTTGATTTTTTTTCATTATTATCAGCTTTTTTATCCTGGTCAAAAGCTTTATCTACATCATAATTTGTATCATCAATTTGATTTTGAGAATCTTTAATTTCGCTTTGAGCATCACTAATTTTATCACGTCCTTGATAAACTTGGCTTCTTTGAGAAGAGTTTAAAACTCTGATACCCATAACTTTTTTATTAGCAATTTTCTTTGCATTAATTTGTGTAGGATTTTCTAAAGTAATATTCAAATCAGGTTTTTGAACTTTTCTTGCCATAATTAACTCCTTACACATTTCCTTTTACATGTAACATGTCGGCATTTTGTTGAATTTCTTTAATTTTTTAAGACTTTTTTTTACAAAAGTTAATAAAAAAAGAAGAAAGTTTAAACTTTCTTCTTTTTCATTACATATTATTAATTATTTATTTCTTAAATATCTTGATGCTCTAGCTGCGATTTCTGCACTATAATCAGGTTTTTGTTCAACTTGTTGAGTAGTAGCTTCTTGACCTTGAGCATTTGCTTCGTGGCTAGCCTTAATAGCTTTTAATTGTTTAGTTAAAGCATCAACTTCAGTGTATACACC
>CAKUXD010000050.1 GCA_934699705.1 uncultured Candidatus Melainabacteria bacterium | reverse complement strand
GTGCTTGCTTTTTGTCCTTTAGCTAATTTTTGTGATGTTTCTGATGGGTCAGATTTCAATGCACCTAGAACTTCTGAATATTTGAAACCGTTTTGGATATCTAACAATGTAATATCAGGATCTTGTTCTAATGAAGCATTGAATACGTCGTACATTTGGTCGTAATCTACTTCGATAACACCTAAACCTAATTCAGGGAACATTTTTCTGCCATCTAATGCATATTGAACCATTTTATCACGAGGTGATGCTTTACCATCTACTGATGTTGAGCTTAATGCTTTATCAGGTACATCATAAGCGATGTTTTCACGTAACCATTTTTTATCTACTGATTTATCAGTTTTTGCTAATTGGTTTGTTAACCAAGTTGACATACCTTCTGGGAAGAAGTTTGGTCTTTGTTGAACTGGTAATGCTGAGTGATGTGGTAATAAGTTTGCTGTTCTTGTGAATGAACCTGTATCTGTTGAAGTACCTGTAATTACACTTGCAACAAAGTTCTTAGCTGCAGTACCACCTTTTTCGAACATTTTACCTAAAACACCTGCTTTATCAGCTACGATTGTAACTAATTGAGTTGCTGCAGGAACTGCATCACAGATTAGTGCTAAACCGTTTTTATGAATTTTATCCATATCTAAACCAGTTTCAGCTTTAGCATTTTGCCATTCTGTAATTCTGTGAGGGTGGTGATCGATATAAATTTGTTTTTTACTTCCTTCAATATAATCTTTAAATGCACCTGAAAAACGAGTTGGAGTTGGAATATCCATTGTCATTACCAAGTCATATTGTTTTTTAGCTTTTCCTTGTAGAGGGTTAGCATCAAATAAGTTGTTTGGATCTTTTAATTCTGCTAAATCTCTTTCTAAAACTTTTAATTGTTCTTTAGCTGTTTCTGTTTTTAAAGATTTTAAAGTTTCAATATTTTTTTCTAAAGTTTCAATTTTTTTAGGGTTGTAAGGACGTTTTACATCTTCAACACCTGGCATTTTATCACGGAATAAACCTGGGATTTTATCATCTACTGCACAGTCGATTTGTCTGTCAGGATAAGCAGCTTTTAAAGCTTCTTTCATTGCGATAACTGAACCTAAAGTATCTCCGTCTGGTTTACAATGGCCTAAAATCAAAATTCTTTTGTTTTCAGGGTTGTTGATTTCGTTTGCAATATTTGTAATTGTTTCTTTGATTTCTTTAACTTTGCCTAGACCATTTTCTTTGCCTTCAACATCGAAAATTCTTTCTAGAACTTGTTGTGGTGATTTTTCTGGTTGGTAAACCATTACAGCTTTTGAAATTTTTGGGTCGTCTGAATTTAACAAACCATTGAATACATCTGCTGCTTCTTTTGCAGTTCTTGCATCATCACCTTTGTATTTTAATACGGCTCTTAAACCAATTGTAGGTGCACCTTTTGAAGTACCTGCAATTACGTTTCCTAATTCAAAAGAAAAATCTTGTTTTTTACCTTTTAAAACTGGAAGTAAAACTTCTGCCATTTCTTTTGGCACTTGACCAATTTCACCAAATTTAGGGTGCGACAATGCAATTGTTTTACCCATACGAGTTTTTTCTTCTTTCCAGTTCAAACGGTCGCCTTCTTTCCAGTTGCTATTTGCTAATTGTACAACTGAATCGTCTTCCGCTGTTGCGCTCGCACCTTCTGTACCTAATTGGTGTTTTGATACACCTCTTACTCTGAATTGCAACGCTGGAGCATCTTCATTTGCTTTTGTTTCCATTGGGTTTTGCAATTTGCCTGTAAATGCTACATGCAAAGCATTACCTTCTCTTTTCATAGCAATAACTTTGTCTTCAGCCTTGCGAGTGAACGTTGCGCTATCTGCCTCATAAGTTAATTTAGGTCTTACCGCTGTTGCTTTTTGCATTTGTGGTTTAGACACAAGTGACAGATTTTGAATTTTTTCTAATTTCATTAGAATGCCTTTCTAAGTTTATAAAGTGAACAATATTTTTTACTTTTTATTTTTTACACACACAAATAATAAAACACTTATATTATTATCAAACATCATCAAAAAAAAAGTTGCTACATTTTGATATTTTCATGACACATTTGTAATAAATCGTTACATTTTTTTCATGATATAATTGAATTGTAGGGTAAAAATATAAAAAACCGAGGTTAAATTGACTACTACTGACGAGTCTTTATTACAAATTAATAAATGGCTTTTAGATTACAAAAAAAGTTCCGACGAAAAACAAAAAAAACAATTATTAAATTTAATTGTTGTTGCAAACATGCCTCTTGTAAAAAAGCTTGCATGCTCCTTGGCAAGACGTTCTACTGACCCAGTTGATGACCTAATTCAAGTTGGCTCTGTTGGATTAATTAAAGCCATTGAATTTTTTGACCCTACTATCAGTACAAAATTCAAAACCTACGCAAGCTATTTAATTACTGGTGAAATCAGACACTATTTACGAGATAAAGCATCAATGATTAAAGCGCCAAGAGAAATTCAAGAACTTGCTTTTAGAATTAATACTGTTATAAAAAAATTAGCCGAAGAAGGCATTGAAGACCCTACAAACGAACAAATTGCAAAAGTCATGGCTTTACCTGTTAACAAAATTAACGATATTATTGAAGTTGACAGAAGAAAAAGCACAATTTCTTTAGATCAAACTTTTACAAATAGCGAAGAAGACTGTTTTTCACTTGCTGACAAAATTCCAGCTGGCGATTATCAAGAATTTTTGAACGCTTATGAAGAAAAAATTATGTTAGCAAATGCAATTAAAGAATTGCCAGAAAATTTAAGACAAGTTGTTGAATTAAATTATTACGAGGACTTAAACCAACGCGAAATAGCTGAAAAACTTGGTATATCTCAAATGCAGGTTTCAAGAAAATTAAAACGAGCATTATCTGAAATTTACAACATTATCACCGACAAAAATAAACAAGAAAGCGAAAATAATGAGCGTTAATATCGTTTTAGGATTTTTTATCTTTATTACAGGTCTTTGTATTGGAAGTTTTTTAAACGTCGTTATTTTAAGAGGATTAAGTGAAGAATCTATTGTTTATCCGCCATCTAAATGTACAAAATGCCAATCTCCATTAAAATGGTGGCATAATATACCTATTTTGTCTTATATATTATTAAAAGGAAAATGTGGATTTTGTCATGAAAAAATCTCAATACAGTACCCAATTATTGAATTTATAACGGGATATTTATTTTTAAGCGCGTTTTTAAAATTCGGATTTACGGTAAATTTATTTTTCATACTTGTATTTATAAGCATGCTAATTATAATTAGCACAACTGATATAAAAGAACACGTTGCATTTAACCTTCATAGCTATATTTTAGGTGGATTTGGTATAATTTATAACTTTTTTAATTTTGGCAACTTATATCAGGGGCACACTTGGATATTTAACACTTCCTTTATCGCCTCAATACTAGGAATACTTGTTGGCGCTGGCATAATTACGTTGATTTTTGGCTTTGGATATTTAACCCTGAGAACCATGATTATTGGCATTGGCGATATTTTTATTGCTGGCGCATTAGGAGCTTGCTTTGGCTGGAAACACGTATTATATATATTAGGTGGAGCATTTTTAATTCAAGTTTTGACATGCCTACCTGCTTTATTAATAAAATTCTTCAAAAAACAAGATTTTATAACCTTTGCAAGTTTTATCATTTTCATTTTTGCGACTTTAGCCGACTTAATTTTTGTAATTTACTTTAATAACGCAAATACAGTATTTATCAGATGGATTTTATATTTAATACTTGTTTTAAGCGGTATTTTGTTGGCAATAAGACTTATTCAAAGTTTACCGAAAAATCTTGCAGAAATTAACGAAAAAATGATTGAAGATAGCTTAAATGGGAATTTACCACAGAATAATGAAATTTCGCACATGCCATTTGGTCCTGCCTTGTGTCTGGCTTCTTTAATTTTTCTATTCATTTTTTGTTAATTAAAACAAAATTACAACCCCTAAAGAACATAACGTTAAAATCACCACAAAAACAGACACAACCTTAAAGACAGGGTCTTTCATAAAGATAACATCTTGTATATTTAATTTAACAATTATATCTTTTGTAAAATCCTCTTTAAAATTATTTCGGGTTTTCTCAAAAGAAGAATTTATCGCATTTTTAATCTTATACATGTTTTCCAATTCTTTACGCACAGGCGGATTTGCTATTGCAAACTTTTTAAACCTGACAGTATCCTCATCAGAGAGTTCATTGTCTAAATACGCAGACATTTTTTCAATGAAATTATTACCATAAGACGATATTGGCACAACCTTTTTAACCTCAAGATTATCAATTTTTATTTTTTCAGCATTCAAATTTTGCAAAACTTTTTTAAGTGTTTCTAATTTGTCGCGACAAGACTTACATTTTTTCAAATGCGATTCAATGAAATTTGTAACTTGATAATTCGTTTTTCCTTGTACATAATAAGTCAGCAACGCAATTACCTGAGAGCATGTTAAATCCTGTACCATATAATTTCTCCTTAAATATAATTCTTTAAACCGTCTTGTAGTCGGCTTCTTGCTCTTGAAATTCTTGATTTTACAGTACCGACGTTTGTTTTAGTAATTTGTGCAATCTCGTCATAAGATAATCCCTGAAGTTCTCTCAAAACAATAGGAACTCTGAAATAATCTGGAAGTTGTTGCATTTCGCGTTTTATCAAACTATCCAACTCATTTGATAAACATTTTTCTAAAGGTTTACATCTTTTATCCGGAACACTTATTTGCGGATTTGTTGAATACGGATTAGACTCATCAATCTCCAAAGATAACATTGGCGGAACTCTGTTTAATTTTCGTAAATTATCATAAAATAAATTCATGACAATCTGATTTAACCAACTTTTAAACATCTTAGGATTTTTTAAATTTGGCAAACCTTTAGCCATCTTCAAAAGTGCTTCTTGGGTTAAATCATAGACATTATCATTTTTACGATTTAGATAGGTAAATGTTGCAAAAACATTTTTTTGCTCTCGCCGAATTAACTCCTCTAAGGCTTTATAATCACCTTTTTGAGAGTCTATGACAAGTTCATCTAAACGCATTTTTTTATACTGAGATTTACCTAAATTCATATATTTAGGATAAAAAATTCTATCGTAAAAAAACACACTCTTTGTAATAATGCACGTAGGCTATTTTTTATAAAATAAGATTTGAAATTATTTAAAATTTCTCATAGACTGCATCATTTTTTGCAATCCAAAACCGCCCATTTTGCCCATCATGCCTTTCATTTGATTCATGCCTTTCATCATAGAGCGCATTTGTTCAAACTGTTTCACAAAAATATTTATATCATGAAGCGGAATACCAGAACCTTCAGCAATTCTTTTCTTACGACTTGAATTTAACAATTGCGGATTTGAGCGTTCTTCAGGCGTCATACTTTGAATAAATACTTCAATTCTTTTAAATTGCTTTTCGCCTTCGTGAGAGATTAATTCTCTATCTTCTTTTTTAATGTTCATGCCAGGAAGCATACCTAAAATTTGGTCAATTGAACCAAACATGCTCATTTGGCGTTTCATATTTAAGAAATCGTCAAAAGTAAATTCCGCCTTTTTCATTTTTTCCTGAAGTTTTTTAGCTTCATCTTCGTCGAATACTTCTTTTGCACGTTCTACAAGAGAAACAATATCACCCATGCCCAAAATTCTTGTAGCCATTCTTTCTGGATAAAAATCTTCAAGCGCGTCTATTTTTTCACCTGTACCAGTTAATTTAATTGGCTTTTTAGTACAATATACAACGCTTAACGCAGAACCTCCGCGAGAATCGCCGTCTAATTTTGTTAAAACCAAACCTGTTAAATCAAGTTGTGCATCAAAATTTTCAGCAACATTTACTGCCTCTTGCCCAGTCATAGCATCAATTACAAGTAATGTTTCATG
>CAKUXD010000049.1 GCA_934699705.1 uncultured Candidatus Melainabacteria bacterium | reverse complement strand
CCCTCCAGTTGCTCGTGCCTTGTATCGTATCGTAGATGTAAATCAATATATTCCACCAGAATTATATAAAGCTATTGCAGAAATTTTAATTTTTGTGTATAATCTAAAGAAAAAACCAAATTAAAATTTAAAAATTTGGTTTGTAACCGGTTAAACTATGCAAATGCAGAATAATACAAGATTAAAAGAATATATAGATATTGTTCAAAAAGTTGCCAAAATTGAGCAACGTCGTATTCCTACGCACATGGTGGAATATGAAGAACTCGTAAGTATTGGTATTATTGCCGTTCAATCTATGATTAAAGACAAATCTGACGAAGAATTAGAGCATTATAACTCTGCATATATTGGTACTGCAGTTCGTTGGGCGATTAGAAACGAGTTAAGAAATCGTTACAAATGGTATTCTTTGAAACATAAAAAAGAAGAAGGTGAAGAAGCTGGTGAAGTTGATGAAGACGGTATTGAGGTAACGCCTTCAAAAGTTAGAGAAGCTGTTTATGAAACTATCTTGTCTATTGATAGTTTAGCTATGGCAAACTCGGATAATGATTCACCTTTTGATTTTGTTAAAGATACTAAGGCTATGCCAGATGAAGCGGCTGAAATTACTGAAATGGGTCGTATGATTAAAGAGGCAATTGCTACTTTACCTCAAAAAGATAGAACAATTGTTGAGTATCGTTTTTACAGAAACATGCAGGTAAAAGAAATCGCAAGGCAGGTTGGTCTTTCTTCTTCGCGTATTACTCGTATTGTACAGGCTTCTTTGAATACTGTTCGTGAATATTTAGAATCTCACGATCAGCATGATTTTTAATTTATATCGCCTGTGTAAAAAATTTTGTCATCTATAACTAATGCGCCGTCGTCAGTTATGTTTTTTGCTATTCCAGTAATTTTTTTACCAGCATCTGTAAAACTGATTTCTTTTCCAAGAAAATTTACGTATTTTAAATAATCTTCTTTTATCGTGTTAAATCCGTTAGATAAAAATTGATCATATTCATTAAAAAATTTATCTGTAAAATTTTTTAAAAATTCATCTTTATCAATAGTTTTATTTATTTCCAAATTTAGTGCTGTAACTGGTTTATCAATTATAGAAAATTGATTTTTATTTGCATTGAGATTTAACCCTACGCCTATAATTATTCCGTTCAGTTTATTGTTTGAAAAAACAGTTTCTGCGAGTATTCCACTAATTTTTTTACCATTAATTAAAATGTCATTAGGCCATTTTATATTTGGCTTCACGCTATATAGTTCGAATGTCTTGGCAAGTTTTAATGCACAATATTGAGTTAAATTTGTATATACAGGTTTTAATTCGTAAGAAGGTTTAAGAACAAGGGATAAAAATAAGTTTTCATTGCCTAAATCTATCCAAACTCGGTCAAATCTGCCTCTGCCGTTTGTTTGTTTTGATGTGTAAACGACTGTTTTATCTTTAATTCTTTCAAGATGTTCTTTGCAGTAAGTGTTTGTTGAATTTGTTTCGTCTAAATATAAAAATTCCATAACTATAATTTATTACAAATATGAAATATTTGCGATTTTTTTATGAGTATTGTACAATAAAGTAAATGTAAGATATGGGATTAGGTCATGAGTGAAGGACATTGGATTGTAAATATAGGAAGTATGGCATTTAACATGGATACAATTCTTACCATGTGGCTTACTATGGGATTTCTTCTTGTTTTGGCAGTTTTGGCAACAAGAAAAATTTCTATTTTTCCAAATAAATTACAAGTTGTATTTGAAGGTATTCTCGGATTTTTCTGGGATATGTCAGATACATTAATGGGAAAAGAAGGCAGAAAGCATATTCCTTTGATTGCGTCTTTATTTTTATTTATCATTACTGCAAATTTAATGGGGCAGTTACCTTGGAAGTTATATCACTTAAAACATGGTGAATTAGCTTCACCTACAAATGATATCAATTTAACTGCAGCAATGGCGGTTATTGTATTGATATATTATATTGTGGCTGGTTTTGCAAAGAAAAAATTCAAGTTTTTCTTGCATGATTTCAGTCCAATAAGTATTTTTATGATGTTAATTGAAATTCTTGAAATGTTTACAAGACCGTTAACATTGGCACTCCGACTTTTTGGTAATATTTTGGCAGGTGAAATCCTTATTGCAGCTATGCTTGGTATTTTTGCTTATGTTTTACCGTTGCCATTCATGTTTTTTGAAGTTTTAGTTGCCTGTGTGCAAGCGCTTGTATTTGCAATGCTTACAATGGTTTATGTTTCAACTGCAATTTCAGAGGAAGAATAATTACAAAAGATATTTTATAAGGAAAGGAAAAAATTATGACAGTTTCAGAATTAGCTCAATTAGGTGCAGGTATTGCAATCGGTTTTGGTGCAGTTGGTGCAGGTTTAGGTATTGGTGTTGCTACTAAAGGTTTATTAGAATCAATGGCTAGACAACCTGAAATCGCTACAAAAGCATTAGTATTTTTCTTAATCGGTGCTGCAATGGCTGAGGCATGTGCTATTTATGCATTGATTATTGCTTTAAAACTATCTGGTATGATGGGTTAATAAGAAAATATAAGGTTTATTGAAATGGAATTTAACGCTACTTTTATTGTTTCAGCAATTAGTTTTATTATATTTGTTGTTTTGATGAATATAATTCTTTATGCACCTTTGCAAAAAGTTGTTGAAGATCGTAAAAAAACTGTTGATAACAATTATAATGAAGCGAATGCTAATAGCGAAAAATCAACGGCTTTGTTAAAAGATAGAGCAGACAAAATCTTAAAAGCTGGACAAGATGCTAAAAGTGTTATTAATGCTAAATCAAACGATGCAAACATTAAGCGTGATGAAATTACTCAAAGTGCAAAAGAAGAATCGCTAAAAAATATTGAAGCAAATAGAGAATATTTTGATAATGCGACTCAAGAAGCAAAAGAAGTTTTGAAAGCCAATGTTGTTGGTTTAGCTCAATCCATTTCGGATAAATTTTTAGGTAGTGATGAAAAAATCATTGGTGTAGATAACGAGTTGATTGATAAAATTATGCAAGGATAATAATTATGGAAATATGGGCTTTAATCGTAAAATCTAATACTTTTAATTTTGCAATATTCTTATTGATTATTATTGTTATTGCTAAAAAAGTTGATATTAATAAAATTCTTGAAAATATGCAAGAAAAAGTTAAACAATTTGTTAATGACTCAAAATTGGCAAAAGAGGCTTCAATTGTAGAATTAAAAAATGCCGAAACCTCGGTTAGAAATGTTGGTATAGAAATCGGTGAAATACTTAAAAATGCTGAAGAAACAGCAGAAAAATTAGGTAATAGAATTTTAGAAGATGCAAAACTTCAATCAGAAAATATTCTTGTTAATACAGAAAAAATGATTGAGTCTGAAGGCAAAAAAATTATTTCTTCGCTTTCTCAAAAAACAGCTCTAGCATCAGTTGAGTTAGCAAAAAAACACATTGTTGAAACTTTGAAAAATAAGCCTCAATATCACGCAAATTTTATTAACAGTAGTATAGATGAACTTGATAGGTTAAAATTCTAATGAATAACGATAAAAATGTTTTAATAGCTCAAAGATATGCAGAATCTTTAATTGAATTTGGACGAGATGGAAAATTGTCGTATATTTCTATTTCTGCAGATTTAGCAAATGTTTTAGCAATTCTTTCTCACTCAAAAGATTTGTATGATGTGTTAACAAATCCATTAATTACAGTTGCTGATAAAGAAGCTATTGTTGATAAAGTTTTTGAACAAGATGTTGATGTTTTAGTTAAAAATTTCTTAAAACTTTTGGTTGAAAAAAATAGATTTAATCTAATTTACGATATTGTAAAAGTATTTAATACGTTATTAGATGATATTAATGAAGTTGCAAGAATTGAAGTTGTTTCAGCAGTTGAATTGAACGATATGGAAAAATCAACAATTCAAGATAAACTTGCTGTAAAATTAAACAAGCAAATTAGTATTAAATATAAGATAGATGAAACAGTTATCGCAGGACTTATATTTAAAATGGGCGATGATATTATTGATATGTCTGTTGCTCATAAATTAGAAGATTATAAAAAGGCAATTATGAAATAAAGAGGAAAAAATATGGTAGCTATTAAACCAGATGAAATTAGTTCTATCATTCGTGAGAAGATTGAGAACTATGAAACAAAAACAGAAATTTCAAATGTCGGCTCAGTGCTTGAAGTAGGTGATGGTATTGCGCGTGTTTACGGCTTGAGAAATGTTATGTCAGGTGAATTAGTAGAATTTGAAGATGCAAAAAGCACTTTAGGTATTACAATGAACCTTGAAGAAGACAATGTTGGGGTTGTAATTTTAGGTGATTATACTCACATTAAAGAAGGTATGACGGTTAAAACTACAAATAGAATTGCGTCAGTTCCAGTAGGTGAAGGTCTTATTGGTAGAATTATTAATCCAACAGGTGTGGCAATTGATGGTAAGGGTGATATTTCTTATGAAAAAACTTTGCCGATTGAAAAAGTTGCTCCTGGGATTGTTGCAAGAAAATCTGTTCATCAACCATTGCAAACTGGTTTAACTTCAATTGATGCTTTAACTCCGATTGGACGTGGTCAACGTGAACTTATTATTGGAGATCGCCAAACAGGTAAAACTGCGATTGCAATTGATACAATCATTAACCAAAAAGGTCAAGATGTAATTTGTATTTATGTTGCAATTGGTCAAAAAGCATCAACAGTTGCTCAATTAGCTAAAACTTTGGAAACTCATGGTGCGATGGATTATTCAATCATTGTATCAGCTACCGCAAACGATGCAGCGCCATTACAATATATTGCACCATTTGCAGGTTGCGCTATTGCAGAAGGTTTCCTTGAACAAGGTAAACACGTTTTAATTATATATGATGACTTAACAAAACACGCTCAGGCTTATCGTGCAATGAGTTTGTTGTTGAAAAGACCACCAGGACGTGAAGCATATCCTGGAGATGTTTTCTACTTACACTCAAGATTATTGGAACGTGCAGTTAAATTAAACGATGATTTAGGCGGTGGTTCAATTACAGCATTGCCTATTATTGAAACCCAAGCGGGCGATGTTTCTGCATATATTCCAACAAACGTAATTTCAATTACAGATGGTCAAATCTTCTTGGAATCAGGTTTGTTTAACTCAGGTATCAGACCTGCAATTAACGCTGGTATTTCTGTATCTCGTGTAGGTGGTGCTGCTCAAACAAAGGCTATTAAACAAGTTGCTGGTAAATTAAGATTAGATTTGGCTCAATTTAGAGAATTGGAAGCCTTTGCGCAATTTGCGTCTGATTTAGATGCTGCAACTAAAAAACAATTGTTAAGAGGTCAAAAACTTACAGAAGTATTGAAACAACCTCAATATATGCCATTAAGTGTAGCAAAACAAGTTTCAATCTTGTTTGCAGCTAACGAAGGTTATTTAGATGAAATTGATAACAAATCTATGATTAAATTTAAACGCGAATGGTTTGATTATTATGAAGCTAATATGCCTGAGTTAATAAGCAACTTAAACGGTGGTGCGCCTTTATCTGATGATGATAAAGAGGCTTTGAAAAAGCAATTAGAGGCTTTTTTGAAAACATTTGTAGCATAAGTGAGATAAACAATGGCTAATTTAAAAGATATTAAAACAAGAATACAAAGTGTACAGAATACTCGCAAGATTACTCGTGCAATGAAGATGGTTGCTGCAGCAAAAGTTAAAAAAGCTGAATCAACTGTAAAATCTGCGCGCCCTTTCGCAACTGAACTTTCAACTATTTTTAAAAGAATGTTAAGTGCGGTTAATGGCGAATACTCTGTCGAAAACTTAAAGGTTAAATCAGCAATTGATAATTATCCAGTTTTATTAGAAAAACGTGAGATAAAATCTGTTGGTTTGCTTGTTATGTCTTCGAATAAAGGACTTGCAGGTGCTTATAACGCTAATATTATTAGAAAAACTATTTCTGTAATAAAAGATTACAATGCTCAAGGACTTAAAGTTTATTTGTTTATTGTTGGTCAAAAAGGTAACTCTGGTTTAAAACGAAAAATCGAAAATTTAAACTGTGAAATTGCTAAAACTTACCTTTCTATTGCTAATGATGTTACAGCGACAGGTGCAAGATTAGTTGCTGAAGATTTAGCAGACTTTTTTGTAGATAAAAAAATTGATAAAATCGAAATTTTAACTACAAGATTTAAAAATATGATGTCATATTCAGTTCAAAATTGGGAAGTTCTACCATTAAGTGATGAAATGCATGAAGATATTCACCATGTTGACCCTCTTATGATTTTTGAGCCAAGTGTGCATGGTATTTTACAATCAATTGTACCGATGTACATTTCAAATATAATTTTTCAGGCTCTTTTAGAGGCTCAGGCAAGTGAATTGGCTTCAAGAATGACTGCGATGTCAGCGGCGTCCAATAATGCGGATGATATGATTAGATTATTGTCAATTGATTATAATAAAGCTCGTCAATGGGCTATTACTCAAGAATTAGTTGAAATTGTTTCAGGTGCAAACGCTTTGAAATAAGTTTAATTTTTGGATTTATTTTTAGTTTTAAAAAGGCGGATTTTGAAATTTTTCAAAATCCGCCTTTTTGTATGTGATTGCTTTAACTACGCCTGAGCTTGAGCTTGAGTCAATAGTTTAGGTGCATTCTCGTTAATATATTCGATTAATGAGTTCAATTGCGTTAAGTATTGTTCTCTTAACTTAGCTTCTTTTGGAGCTTTAGTTAAGTTCAAACCACCAACAAAGTTTGCTTTATTTTGAACTATTTTAATTACCGCACCTAGTGTTTGAGGATTTAATGCTGATTTAAGTTCCTCAAGTTCGCCGATATTTTTCATTTCTAATTGCATAGCTTTATCGTTCATACCTAAATGATTCATTAATTGAAGGGTATTTTCAACTCCACCAGTTTCTTGGGCTTTATTTATAAATGAATATAAGCCTTCATCGGTGCCTAAGTTATGAGCTCCACCTTGTTCGTCCCATTCTTTTGGAGTTGAAACTTTAGCTAAATCCTTGCCCATTTCTTGGATATGTCCGCTTTGAGCATCTCCAATCATTTGAACAGCCATATCGAATTTAGCTAATTCGTAACAACCTTTAACCAT
>CAKUXD010000048.1 GCA_934699705.1 uncultured Candidatus Melainabacteria bacterium | reverse complement strand
ACATTTTCCAAAAACAATAGCATACTTGAGCGCAAAATTAACACCAACAAAGTAAATAATAAGTGGTTTATTCGGGGAGTCATCAAATTAACGCCTTACTGATATCATACGGGGGGCTAAGTTCGTAAACACTAACACGGCGCGGCGCCCTTCAGAAAAACCGCAAGTTCAGACTGACATTATTTTTTCACAAAGTGTGAATAGTTTTCTGCATAAAATTTATCAAATTCATCGTTCAAAATAGCTTTTCTACAAGCCTTTGCAAAATCAATTAAGAATTTAATATTATGAATAGACATCAATGTACCAGCAGTCGCCTCTTGACATCTGAATAAATGTCTAATGTATGCTCTTGAATGATTTTTACAAGCATAACAATCACAATTTGCATCTAAAGGTGAAGAATCAGCTTGGAATTGTTGATTTTTAATACATTTTTTACCTTCATGAGTAAAGAAAGAGCCATGTCTTGCATTTCTTGTCGGTAAAACGCAGTCAAACATATCAATTCCACGTTTTATACCATCTAATAAATCTTCTGGAGTTCCAACTCCCATCAAATATCTTGGTTTATGCTCAGGTAACAATGGAGCAGTAAATTCTGTAAAATGATTCATCGTTTCTTTGTCTTCACCAACAGATAGACCGCCAATAGCATACCCTACCGCATCATAAGACGAAATTACACTTACGCTTTCTCGTCTTAAATCATCGAAGAATGCACCCTGAACAATTGGAAATAAAGCTTGTTTGGGGTTAGTTTTCGCTTTAAAGCATCTTTCTAACCAGCGATGAGTCTGTTCCATAGCTTTTTTAGCTTCTTGATAAGTACAAGGAAATGGTGAGCAAACATCAAATGCCATCATAATATCTGCACCGATATCTTCCTGAATTTCCATTGAAATTTCTGGTGAAATAAAGTGTTCTTTACCGTCTTTAGGATCGCGGAATTTAACTCCGTCTTCTGTAATTTTTCTTAAATCAGCAAGAGAAAAAACTTGAAATCCGCCAGAGTCAGTCAAAACAGGTTTATTCCAATTCATCCAGCCATGGATACCGCCAAACTGTTTTATTAATTTTGTACCAGCGCGCAAATATAAATGATATGAATTAGCCAAAATGATTTGCGCACCAGTATTTTCAATATCGTGATTTGTAAGCATTTTTACGGCAGAATTAGTACCAACAGGCATAAAAATCGGAGTTTCAATATCGCCATGCGGAGTATGTAAAACACCTGCTCTTGCGCCTGTGTTTTTGTCAACGTGTACTAAATCATAACTAAAATACTTATTGCAATCCATCTAAAACAACTTCCATCATAGTTTTCCAATTTGTGCAAAGTTCTTTTTCTACATCAAAGTAAATCGCCATTTCTCTTTCTGCAGAAGCAACTGAATCTGATGCGTGAACACAATTGCATTGCATTATTGGAGAAAAATCAGCTCTTATAGAACCCACATCAGCTTTTGAAGGATTTGTTGCCCCTAAAATATGTCTAACTTCTTCAACTGCGTCAATACCTTCAACAACCATAGCAACGATAGGAGCAGAGGTAATAAATTTAATTAAACCATTGTAGAAAGGTTTTCCAACGTGTTCTGCATAATGAGCTGCAGCTTGTTCGTCAGAAACTTCTAACATTTTCATAGCAATGATTTTAAATCCTTTTTCTTCAAAACGGCTGATAATCTTACCGATTAAACCTCTTTGAACTGCATCAGGTTTTAGTGCGACAAAAGTTCTTTCAATACTCATTTTTAATTCCTCTTTTTGTAGTCATACACAACTATTAAACCACAAACAAAGACTTTTTAAAATAAATCAATTACTTTTTATGAAAATTCTGCTTCAATTACGCATAAATCATCGCCAGTTACTTTATTTTTCACCACAATTTTTACAAAATTATCATCAATTTGAGATTCAGTTAAAATTTCATTACCATACTGAACTTCTTTTTTATAAACCATATCAAGTGTTTTTAAGAGATGATTATCCCTATATTCTTTTGGTAACGCTTCTAAAGCCCAAACTATATAATGCATGTTATTAACGTGTCCGTTTACGTCAATATCATCAAATCTTACCTTAAAGTCTGCGGTATAATCAACTCTTTCAACTTGATGAACTTTATTAAAAGATAAATCATCATCACGCTTTTCAACCTTACGCATTACTTCTTCAAATACAGAACTTGGCGAAACAATTGACTTATCTTCAAGTTTTACAAGTGTCCAATAGCTTAAAACTCTTGCTAATAACTCGTTTTCTTTTGTATAAATTTCAAAATCACGTTGCGCAAATAATTTATTACAACCCCTAGCCTCTGTTTTGATAATTAAATCCTGAACTTCCGCAGGATATTTGTTAAATTCCATGTGATATTTTAACAAATACCAGCCTAAACCCTTATCAACAATTTGTTCATAACCAAATTTGCCAATATCAGCCGCATTAGTTGCAGTATCTTGCAAAAAATTTAAAAAAGCAGACGGCTTTAAGCGTCTTTTATAATCCATTTCACTATATCTTACAAAATACTCTGATTCATAAAAAAACTTGGATTGTTCATCTATCATTATTATACGCCTTATCTAGTCTTAAATACTAAGTACAAAACAATTATAACACAAATTTACAAAGCGCAATAATAATCTTTAATTAATTTGCAATCATCTTCAATATTAGGACTTTCACAGACAATAGCACCTTTTACGTCAAATTTTTTAAACGCCTTCAATAAATCTTTGTAATTCATATCAGACTCTTGCAAAGGTAAATGATGTTTTTCGCCTTTTTCAGAATATGCAATACCTGCCAAATGAGCGTGAAAATTATTTATAGCAACATCGCCCAAATTTGTTGCAATTTTATCTAAAATATTACAAAAATCTTCGTAGGTATTAAATCCACCACCACTTCTTGCGTGAACATGCGCAAAATCTACACATGGTAAAACTTGTGGAAATTCTTTTGAAAGTGCGATTATTTCATCAACATCGCCCCATTGAGTTCCTTTACCTGTCGTTTCTGGTCTAATCCAAATCCTGTTATTTTCTTTTTCTAATATCTCAATAATTTGAGCCGTACGCTCTACAACCCTTTTGAAAACAATATCTTTTTCATTTCCCAAATAAAATGCCGCGTGATAAGTTATGCTATATCCGCCAAATTCGTTTGCAACAGTCGCAGTATCAACTATGCGCTTGATACTTGCATCAATTTTTTCCTGTTCTCTTGCGTTAAGATTAATATAATACGGACCATGAGCCGTAAAAGTAAAGTTTTTTGAAGCCTCTTTAACAATTTGTCGGGATTTATCACTCATTCTAACCCCCTGAACAAATTCAACTTCAATTCCGTCTAAATTCATCTCCTTCAAAACTTCAAACGCGTTTGCATAACCAATTTTTTTATCAGTTCTTAAAGGCATACCCGCAGTTAAAAATTTTAATTCTTCCATTACTTAAATACCTCACCTATCTTTGGCGCTAAAATTCGTATAAAATCCTGAGCATTACCAATGAAAAAACTTCCAAATTGTATTGCTGTCGGACAAATATAACCATTACCAGTCGCTATATAAAATTTATCTGCTTCTATCCTTGCAATTGAACCTATCGGAAATCTCGCAGAACTTTCTTCAACAACTTGCGCCATGAAAATTTTTATCATATTACCCCTAAATGTAGTTGACGCAATTAAAAAAGGATTTAATGCCCTGATAAAACGATCAATTTCAACCGCAGATTTTCTATAATCAATAAATAAATCCTTATCCTTGATACTTTTTCCAGATATAAACTCACCACTAGGTTGCTTGTATCTTGGTAATTTATCAGTTTTTTCCAACTCTGTTAAAACCTCAACTAGCAACTGCATTCCTAATAGGTTCAATCTGTTAAATAAAGTCCCCATCGTTTCTATCGGAGAAATTTCTACCGTTTTCTGAGTAATTATATCACCTGTATCAAAATCTTCGTCCATAAAATGAATAGTTACACCTGTTTCCTTCTCTCCATTCATAATCACGTTCGTATAAGGATTTCCACCGCGATAATTAGGTAATAAAGAAGGGTGAATATTTATAAATCCAAATTTTGGTATATTTAAAAATTCTTTCGGAATTTTACAATTAAACGACGAAACAACCGCAACATCTATGTTTAATGATTTTATGTAATCTAAAAATTGAGGTTCTTTCAAATCAGTCCAATCTATAAAATTCATACCCTTTGAAAGTGCAAATTTCTTAAAATTTGTATAAGTTTCATGATTACGTTTTGGTCCCATTACCCCAACAACTTCAAAACCTGCATTTAACACACCTTCCAAACAAATATACGCCATATCAGGAAGTCCAATAAATAAAATTCTTTTTTTTGACGGTTTATTAGTAAACATAATTTTTCGTCCAATAAAAACCTGCTGCTGCAATTAAAACTGATAAAAATACACTTAAAACAATATAAAAAACTGATATAAAATATTCTCCTCGTTTTAACATATCAAAAACCTCAAACGCAAACGTGCTAAAGGTCGTAAATCCACCGCATAAACCAACTGTTAATGCATATTTTACAGGTTCAGGAATTGTATCGTCTTCAAATAAATATACAGCTAAAATTCCTAATAAAAAAGAACCTACTAAATTTACACTTAAAGTTGCTAATGGAAAATTAAAATTAAAAACCTTTAAGTATAAAAGGCTCGTTAAATAACGCATTACTGCGCCAATTCCGCCACCTAAAAATATAGAAAAAATATTTAAGAACATTTATAAAATCCTTTAAAAATATAAAAAGGGGATTATAAAATAATCCCCAAATTTTAACCTCAACTAAACTAACGCTTTATATGCCTGCGCTTGTTCTTTTAAGATTTCTGCTTTATCAGTTTCTTCCCAAGGAACTTCTAAATCAGTTCTGCCCATATGACCGTAAGCAGCTAGTTTTTGATAGAATTTACCACCATTTTTTGCTGGTAAATTTCTTAAATCAAATTTGTTAATAATTCCACTTGGTTTTAAATCAAAGTTTTTGCTTACCAATTCTGATAAATCTTCATCAGCAATTGCACCAGTACCAAATGTATCAACTAAAACTGAAATAGGTTCAGCAACACCAATTGCATAAGCTAATTCAATTTCACATTTTTCTGCCAATCCTGCTTTTACAATGTTCTTAGCTACATATCTAGCCGCATAAGCAGCTGAACGGTCAACTTTTGTAGGATCTTTTCCTGAAAAAGCTCCACCACCATGTCTTGAGTAGCCACCGTATGTATCTACGATGATTTTTCTACCTGTTAAACCTGCATCACCTTGTGGTCCACCAATTACAAAACGTCCAGATGGATTTACTAATATTATTGTGTTTGCATCAGGTTTAATTTTTTCATTTTTAAATACATAATCTATTACAAGTTCTTTAATATCCTTTTGGATAATTGCTTGAACTTTTTGATTATCACTTTCTATACCGATTACAGGGTCATGTTGAGTTGAAATCAACACTGTATGAATTCTTGCAGGTTTGCCATCTACATATTCAACTGTAACCTGTGATTTTCCATCAGGTCGCAAATAATCAACTAATCCTTTTTTTCTTACTCTTGATAATCTATAAGATAATTTATGAGCTAAACTGATTGGTAAAGGCATTAACTCAGGGGTTTCGTCGCAAGCATAACCAAACATAATACCTTGGTCGCCAGCACCAATTTCTTCAGTTTCTTGTGATGAAACATCTGCATTATCATCTCTTGATTCTAACGCCTTGTTTACACCACCAGCAATGTCTGTTGATTGTTCATCAATACTTGTTAAAACTGCGCAAGTTTTGTAATCAAAACCGCCACCGTTTTCACCTTCGTAACCAATGTTTTTAATTGTACTTCTAACGACAGACGGAATATCTACGTAACAATCAGATGTTATTTCACCGCAAACAAGTGCCATACCTGTTGTTACGGTAGTTTCTGCTGCTACACGAGATTTACTATCCTTTGTTAAAAATTCGTCCAAAATTGCGTCAGAAATTTGATCGCAAACTTTGTCTGGGTGTCCTTCTGTTACTGATTCAGAAGTAAATAAATAATTTTTTAATGCCATTTTGCATTCTCCTTAATTTATATGTACTCGCCGGTAAGTTTTTTAATTCCGACCCGGCCTATTTAATTAAATCGTAAATCAAACAACACCAAAAATCAAATATTATCAATCGTATAAAATTTTTATAAAATTTTGATTGTTTTTTTACAAATATGATATAATAAAACCATGGATAAATTCATAAAACCTGACAAATCAAAATTAAAACACATTCCAATTAGCGAATTTGCTGATTTTATAAATGTTGAACACAACGGTACAAAAACAGAATTTCTTGTTAACGCGATAGAAAAATGGATAAAAGATAATTTTAACAAAACAATTTTTCCGAATGATTTAATGCCTACAAAACGTTTAATGTCCGACCTTTTAGATATAAGCGTCGGTACAATTCAAAATATATACAGACATTTGGAAAATAAAGGTCTTCTATATTCTAAACAATGCGTCGGTACCATGATTGCAGATATTAACAATAAAAATGTTAAGCTAAGAAAATCTTCTTCAAAACGTGAACTAGCCGTTGAATTAATTAAAACCTTCCTTCAAAAAAATAATTTTAAAGCAGGTGAACAATTACCTTCTGTCAGAGCAATTTCAAAATACATAAATATCCCAGTAAATACAACTGGTCTGGCTATGGAAGCCCTCGTTAGTGAAGGAATTATTGAAAAAACTAACAATAAAGATTTAAGTTGGATTTTAAAAAAAGATGACTACAAAATTAATCAAGATATCTCCAATTCTTTAACTAACAAAGTTGCCGAAGATTTAAAAATGTATATTACAAAAAATCTAAGACTTGGCGACAAATTACCAACTCACGCGAAACTTGCAGAATTACTAAAAGTAAGCATTAAAACAATTCATAACGCATTGGAAATACTAACAAAAGAAGGAATACTTTTACCCAAAAGAGGAAGATATGGGACTTGCGTTATAAAAATACCTAACAAATCAAAACTCCAACCTCAAGCAGAAACCGCAATATTTGCGAAATCTCAATTAACCGCAAGATACCACTACGAAAGAATTCAAGACGCGATAAAAAATCTTATTATTGAAAAATATTCAATAAATTCAAAGCTCCCATCTATCATGGAAATGTCTAATTTGATGGATATTAGTCCAAATACGATTAGAAAAGCCTTCCAAAATCTTGCTCAAGAAGGATATCTAACTTTTTCAAGAGGAAGATATGGCGGAACTTACGTAAAAGCAATTCCAAAAATATCTGCACAAATGCCGTTTGAATGGGTAGCCGTAAATCCTAAATACGCAAACTATCAGGAAAATTAAGCATTATACTTCTTAATCAAGTCTGGACGACGCTTTTCTGTTCGCTTTATCATCTCAGATTTTCTAAACGCTTCAATTTCTTTATGATTACCGTTTAGTAAAACTTCTGGAACTTTTAAACCTCTGTATTCTCGTGGCTTTGTATAGTGTGGATATTCTAACAAGCCGTTTTCAAAACTATCTTCATCGGCTGATTCAATTTTACCCAAAACACCATCTAACTTGCGACTTACACAATCAATCATACAAAGAGCTGGCAATTCTCCACCTGTCAAAACAAAATCTCCTATTGAAATTTCGCGAGGATTAATTATTTCACGAATTCTTTCATCAAAGCCTTCATAATGACCACATAAAATTACAATTTGATCGTAATTAGCTAATTCTCTAGCTATATCATTATCGAAAGGTTCTCCCTGAGGCGTCATCATTAATGTACAAGAATTTTCTAATTTTTCTATACTCTCATAAGCATCTACATAAGGTTGTGGTGCTAAAACCATTCCTGCTCCGCCACCATAGGG
>CAKUXD010000047.1 GCA_934699705.1 uncultured Candidatus Melainabacteria bacterium | reverse complement strand
TTGCAAAGCAAATCCGCACTTCTTTTTATATACAACGAACACTTTTTACAAAGCAATTATCAATCAATTTTATCCAATTACTGGAGTAACAAAAGTTCTTGTTGCAAGGTCTTTATCTAAAATCAATAATGCTTTTTTATCTTCGCCGATAAGTTTTAATGTTGCCAAAACTCCGCCAACGTTTGATTCTTCTTCAACTTGTTCTTTCAAATACCAATCCAAGAAAGACAACGCAGCTCTGTCTTTAACTTCATCTGCAACGTCCATAAGCGCATTAATTCTTGATGTTACAAATTCTTCGTGTTCCAAAACTTGTTCAAAAATTTCCAATGGAGTTGAACCTTTAATTTCTGGCTTATCAATTGCCATTAATTCAACTTCGCCACCACGTTCCAATAAATAATCATACATACCCATTGCATGTGCGTGTTCTTCCTGAACTTGTACGTTAAACCAATTTACAAAACCTTGTAAATTCATTTCTGCAAATTTTGATTTCATTGCCAAATATAGATATTCTGAATACAATTCCTTGTTAATTTGGTCGTTGAATGCATTTTTCATTTTTTCATTAATCATTTTTACTTTCCTTTACTGATTTGTATTTTCTTTTTCCTGACATTCTTTACATATTCCATGTAAAAGAATATCATAACTCGTAATTTTATATCCCGTTTCATTTTCTGCTTTTTCAATAATTTCAGGCGAAATTTTTTCAAAAACATCAAAAATCTTTTTACACTTATCGCAAATAACATGATAATGCTCTGTTGTATTGTGATCAAAATGTGTCGCTGATTCAAGTCCGTCTATACGCTTAATTATCCCTTTATCTGCAAGTTTATTGAGATTTCTGTAAACTGTTGCAACACCAATTTTTGGATTTTCTTCCTTAATTATATTGCATAAAGTTTCTGCCGTCGGGTGAACCGCATTTTCTTTAAGTGTATTCAAAATTATTTCATTTTGTACTGAATAGTTCATATTTCTCCAAAAAATGATAATTATTATCAATATAATAGCACAAAAATTTTTATTTCAAGTTCTTTTCATATATAATTAATTTATGAAAAAATTTTTAATAAAATCAATGGGTTGCAAATCAAATCAATTTGAAGGCGCAATTATTGAAGAAAAACTCATAAACGCAGATTTTACAAAAGTGTCAGACATAACTGAAGCTGATATTTATATTTTAAATTCTTGTTCTGTTACTCATAAATCTGATAATGAGGCGTTATACTTATTAAGGAACGCAAAACACACAAATAAGAAGATTAAAACGCTCATTACAGGTTGCGTTGCGCAAATAGAAAAAGAAAAATTATTAGAAAACGATTTTATTGATTACGTTTTAGGTAATGATGAAAAATTAAATATTGTTGAATTTTTACAAAACAATACACCTTGCGAAGTTGGCGACATTATGACGCTGACTGATTTCCACGAAGCAGTTTTAGTTGATACAACAAAAACCCGCGCAAGTTTAAAAATTCAAGATGGGTGCGATAATCGTTGCGCTTATTGCATAATCCCATTTGCGCGCGGAAAATCTCGTTCTGCAAATACAGATTTTATTGTCAATCAAATAAAATCCTTTGAAAAACATGGGTTCAAAGAGGTTATTTTTACTGGAATTCATATCGGTCAATGGGGAAAAGAATGGGGTGAAACGCTTCTTGATTTACTGAAGGTTATTGAAGCAAATACAAATCTCCGCTATCGTTTAGGGTCTTTGTATCCAAATGAAATTACTGACGAATTGTTAGAGTTTTTATCAATTTCAAAACAATTTTGTCCTCACTTTCATCTTTCTTTGCAATCGGCCTGCAATAGAACTTTAGAACGTATGAACAGATTTTATAAAGTAGAAGATTATTTAGAACAAATTGATAAAATTAACAATATGTTTGACTTGCCATTTATTGGAAGTGATGTTATTGCTGGTTTTGTCGGAGAAACAGATGAAGATTTTGAAATTACATTTGAAAACCTTAAAAAATCAGGTTTAACTGCAATTCATACCTTCCCTTATTCAATTAGAAAGGGTACTCAAGCAGAAAAAATGACGGGGCATTTGCCTGATAAAATTAAGGAAGAACGCGCCAACACTATAAAAGAACTTTCCAAACAAAAAACTTCTGAATTTTTACAAAAAAATGTCGGAAAAATTCATTCTTGTATTGTTGAAAAAATTCCGGATAAAAAAAGTGGTAATTTAAAAGCCATGAGTGAAAATTATATTACAGTTTATTTGGACACAAAAGACAAAAGCCTTATAAATACTATTCAAGACGTAAAAATTACTGAAATAAAAAATGGAAAAGCCTACGGTAAAATAATTACGGCATAATTATTTTTGCTTCAACATCTTTTTTGATATTCAGAGAGTTTGAAAGACTGTTTGCAAGTTCAACAGCTGTATTTGCAGTATAAAATCTTCCGCGAGTTACAAGCGCAACGCACTCAAGTTGTGAAATATCATCGTTATTCTTTATGTCATAAGCAATAACATCTATTTTTACATTTGGATAATATTTTAAATTCTTCATCATAAACACACAAGGGCTTTCATCACAATTTTCTCCGCCATCAGTTAAAAGCACAATATGCTTTTGCCCCATATATCCTTCAAAATCCTTATTTAACGCTAGTTTTAACGAGTATGTTATTGGGGTCATACCAACTGCTCGAGTTTTTTCTAACTGCCTTGAAATCATTGAACTTCCACCTTTTATAACAGGCACCATTAATTTTGAGGCTTTGCAACTGTCATAAGGCGTAAATCCCACTCTGTATCCATAAGCTCGCATTCCAACTTCGTTTTGCGGATTTATTTTTGGCAAAATACTTCGCATTGTATCTAACATTGTATCAATTTTTTTTCCTGAATTTATATACTCGTTCATACTATTTGAAAAATCAAGTATAAACAAAGTTCTTTCTTCTCTAATCTTAATATCAGGATTTTCAGGTGATTGTACAAAATAATTCTGCGCAAAAACTGCACTAACACAAAAGATTAAAATTAAAATTAAAAAAAGTTTTTTCATAATGCCCATTTTTATTTAAAAGAAAAAAACTTTAACCCGCCAATTATCCTATATTTATGCTAAACTTGAATTATGAACGCACAAGAAAAAATTAAACAAGCTGAAAAAGCTATTGAAAAACAATTTGAAATTATTGACGAAATTAGAGATTTTAACCAACGAAAAGTTTTAAAGGCTTTTGTTGACAACAAAGTCGCACCTGAACATTTTTACACTGTTTCAGGGTATGGACACGATGATTTAGGCAGAGAAGTCTTGGATAAGGTTTTTGCACAAGTTTTTCATGGCGAAAAAGCTATCGTAAGAAATCATTTTGCAACAGGTACACATACACTGGCATGTGCTTTGTTTGGCAATTTGCATGCAGGTGATAAACTTATTTCAGTTGCAGGCACGCCTTATGACACAATGCGCGAAGTTATTGGACTTACTGGTTGTGAATTAAGTAAGAAAAATTCATTAATTGGCAATGGTGTTTTATATGATGAAATCCCGCTTTTAAACGGTAATGACATTGATTTTGAAACGCTGGAACAAAAAATTGATGAAACAGTTACAATGGTTACAATCCAGCGTTCTCGCGGTTATGACACAAGAAAATCCCTAACGATTGATATTATTGAAAAAATTTGTAAAATAGTTAAATCTAAAAATCCAAATTGTATTTGCTTTGTAGATAACTGCTACGGCGAATTTACTGAAAAAAAAGAACCTTTGGAAGTTGGCGCAGACCTTATGGGTGGCTCATTAATCAAAAATCCAGGTGGCGGACTTGTGGAAACAGGAGGTTATATTGTTGGGAAAGAAGAACTTGTAGAAGCCTCTGCAATAAGACTTACAGCCCCAGGAGTCGGTTCAGAATCAGGTGCAATGCTAAATCAACATAGATTGATTTTTCAAGGATTTTTTATGGCTCCGTCAATCGTAGCCGATGTTTTGAAGGGTATGACATTATCTGCAAAAGTTTTTGAAGATATGGGATTTATTTCTTCACCAAAATTTGACGACCCAAGAACAGATATTATTCAAATAATTACTTTTAATGCTCCTGAGCCATTAATTGAATTTTGTAAAACGGTTCAATCACTCTCACCTGTAAATGGTTACGTTACACCAGTTCCAGAGCTTATTCCAGGTTATGTAGATGATGTAATTATGGCAGGCGGTACGTTTATTGAAGGCTCTACAATTGAATTGTCCGCAGATGGACCAATCCGACCTCCTTATGCAGTCTATATGCAAGGTGGATTGAATTATGCGCACATAAAAATTGCAATCGAAGAAATTTATAAGCGATTAGCAAAGTAAGGGGTTATTAATCGTAAATAGTGAATTGTAACCTCTGTTCACAACTTGTAAATTTTATTATATAATACATGTATGAAACAAAGTTCTTTATTTGATGCAATAGCGCCTATAATGATTGGTCCTTCAAGTTCTCATACTGCAGGTGCGGTTAGATTGGGTTTGTTAGCTAAAAATATTTTTGACGATGAACTTAAAAAAGTTACGTTTAAATTATATAATTCTTACGCGCAAACTGGGTTTGGACATGGTACGGATAAAGGCTTACTTGCTGGAGTTTTAGGCTTTAGTGTTGATGATAAACGGATTAAAAACGTTTTTAATTTACCAGAAGTACAAAAAATTCAGTACAACTTTGAATATTTAGAAGATTTCAACAGACACCCAAATGCAGTAGATTTTATTTTTGAAAATGATAATCAAAAAATGATTATTTCAGGTGATTCTGTTGGTGCAGGTAATGTTAGAATTACTAAAATTAACGATTTTTCAGTAAATTTAGCAGGCGATTATAACTCTTTAATTCTAAGTTATAAAGATGTTAAGGGAATGATTTCAAGGGTTACTGAAATTATTCAAAATGCTGATATAAATATTGCGTCTTTGATTTGTGAAAGAAGTGCAAAAGGGGAAGATGCATCAATGTGTATTTGCGTTGATGGTGAGTTAAATAATGATATAATCGAGAAAATTAAACAAATTCCTGATATTTATTTTGTAAGAAACATTTTTAAATTGGAAAATTAAATTATGACAAAAGATATAAAAACCTTTGAAGATTTGGCTTTGTGTTGTGAACAACAGCATAAAAAAATATATGAAATTTTTCAAGAAAGAGAAGCTAAACTTCAAGAGGTTAGTGTTATTGAGGTTAGAAATAAGGTTAAAAAATCACTTGACGCGATGCGTGATGCGATAAAAACAGGACTTAATTCACGAGAAAAATCAATCAGTCAACAATGTGGAGATGATTGTTTTATACTAGAAAAAAGATATGCTGAAAAACCAGCAATTTTCGGGAGTTGTTTTGAAAAAATTACAACCTATGCACTTGCAACTATTGAAGAAAATTTGCGTATGGGTAAAATTGTAGCGTGTCCTACGGCTGGTTCTTGCGGAATTGTTCCGTCTGTTCTTATTGGAATTAGCGAGGAATATAATTTTGACGAGGATACGCAGATTAATGCTTTGATTACAGCAGGTGCAATTGCGACGATTATATCTTACAAAGTTGCTCTTGCAGGTGCAGTTGCTGGTTGTCAGGCAGAATGTGGTGTTGCTTCAGCTATGAGCGCAGGAGCTTTAACTCAGATGTTTGGCGGTTCTGTTGAACAAATTTTGAATGCAGTTGCATTATGTTTAAAAAATATTATGGGGTTGACTTGCGATCCGGTTGCTGGTTTAGTTGAAATTCCATGTGTAAAACGAAATCCGTTTTTGGCGGTTAACGCTGTTACTGCGTACGAATTAGCGATTTCTGATGTTAAAAGTAAAATTCCAGTTGACGAGGTTGTAGATGCAATGATGCAAACGGGAGAATTAATGTCCCCTATGCTTAAAGAGTGTTCACAAGCAGGTTTAGCTAAAACTAAAACGGCTATACAAATAGAAAAAGACTTGAAAAATTTGAACAAGGAGAAATAATGAAATTAGAAATTAAAAAAGCGTTTAAAGATGTTGTAAGTTTAAAATATTTTGTGCCATATATGTTTATTTTTGCGGTAATTACTGCGCTTGGTGCAATTTTTTCAAATACAAATGATACAAATAATGTGGGAATAGGTAACTTCACAAGTGTATTATCATATATTTCTTTAGGTTATTTGTTTATTATGATTAATAATATTTTGAATAATAAAGAATTAAATACAGAAGAATCTTTTGGAACTTCTTTATTAAAATCAACAGAAAATGGGTTTAAAGGCTTTGTGGCAATTGCTTTGAATACAATTCTCTTAGTTTTAATTGTTCTTTTGTTGGTAATTGTTGAAGTTTTTATTTTTTCAAAAATGGGTTTGATTACCAATTTAAATGAATCAAATCTTATAACAGAATATTTGTGGTTGTTTTCTTTTATTATAATTCAGTTAGCACCAGTTGTTTTGTTTACATTAAAATTTCTTCCAGTTGTTTATAGCGAAAGATTTTCAATTAAAGATACTTTTCATTGGATAAAAATTTGCAAAAACTTTTTTAAAAAAGGTAGTGCAAAAGAAACTTTTGCGATAATTGGATTATATGTATTGGTTTTAGCAATTTTGTTTTTAAGTATTTTCGGTGCAACATTTGTGCTTAATTTAATCGTTGTACTTATTTCAAAATACTTGTTACAAAGTCATTATGTAGCATTAACTTTTATGATAAATGTTTCAACAGTAATTTTACCGTTCGTATTTGCAATGTTGCAGTACACAATTTCTGGCGTTATGTTCACATTGTTGGCAAATGTTTATAAAAAAGAAATTAGTGAGTAGTGAATTGATATGTTATCCTGAATTTGTTTCAGGAATCTTTTACAATCACTTTTGGAGAACATTTTAGTAGGTCAATTTGGTGTAAGTGTTAAAATAATTGGGCGTTAAAGAAAATACCTTCTTTTGAAATTTCTTCAAAAAGTTCTTCTTCTTTCTTCAAGGATTGAACTGTATGAGGGTGCAAGTCAATAAACACGTCAAAATCTTCTTCGATTTTACCAATTATTCGCCAAATTTTTTCACGTTGTTCTTTTGTTTGTTCTTTTTCAAAAATTGCAACAAGTTCAATATCTTCATCTTGGTGCATTTTTCCATCTAAAAACAAGCCGAAAAGATATATTCCGCTGAAATCTGAACTATATTCAGCTTTTAGGTCTTTTATTAATTCAACAACAATATCGTCTATTTTGTTAGACATTTTTTACAAGACTCCTTAATTCTTCACGTTTTGCGGAAATTTGTTCTGAGTTATTCAAATTTTTAACAGAAACAGTACCATTCTGAATTTCATCTTCGCCTAGAATTAACGCATAATTAGCAAGTTTTGAAGCCTTTTCAAGTTGTTTAGTGAATTTTTTATTTGTCATATCGAAATCAACTTTTACACCTGATTTTCTCAAATCATTAACAAGTTTAAGAGCTTCTTCTGTATTTGTTGAAACGACATAAGCGTCAAGTTTTTGAGGTTCTTTTTGTGGAATTAGTGAAATTAATCTTTCCATACCCATTGCAAAACCAACGGCTGGAGTGTCCTCTCCGCCTAAGTTTTTAACTAAACTATCATAACGACCACCACCGCAAACGGCGTTTTGTGAGCCAAGATTGTTTGATTTGATTTCAAAAACTGTTCTGTTATAATAGTCTAAACCTCTTACTAATAGCTTGTTTACAGAGTATTTAATATTTAATATATCTAAATAATTTTTAACTGCTTCAAAATGTTCATGACATTCAGGGCAAATAAAATCAGAGGTTATAACTTCTTTAACTTCAGGTTTTTCATAGATTGCTTTACATTCTTCAACTTTGCAGTCTAATAAACGTAGAGGATTTTTTTCATAGCGTTTTTGGCAATCTGGACAAAGATCTTGTAAATATGGTTTTAATACCGCTTTTAATTTTGTTTTGTATTCTTCACGACAAGTAGGACAGCCAAGAGAGTTGATTTCTACGTCTAGGTCGTTTAAGCCAATTTCGTTTAGATAATTTACTGCTAAAGAAATAGCTTCTGCATCTGCAGTTGGTTGAGCAATTCCGAATAATTCCATTCCGACTTGATGAAATTGTCTTTGGCGACCTGCTTGTGGGCGTTCATATCTAAACATTGGCCCTTTGTACCATAGTTTTACTGGTGCTGGAAGTCTGTGCATGCCGTTTTCGATGTAAGAACGAACAACGCCAGCGGTATTTTCAGGACGAAGTGTTAAAGAGCGTTCTGATTTTTCAAATGTGTACATTTCTTTGTTTACGATGTCAGTTGTGTCGCCAACACCGCGAGCAAAAAGTTCTGTTGCTTCAAATATTGGAGTTCTAAGTTCTTTGTATCCTGCATTTGAAAAAACTTTGTTTGCAGCATTTTCAATAAAGTGCCAATTATCTATTTCTGTTGGGAGAATATCTTTTGTTCCCTTTTGTACTGTAATTATCTTAGCCATAAAAAAATGTTAGTACAAAAAAGTAAACTTGGCAAGCGTTGTACCAAATTTTGCTAGAATATTTGTTTGAGTTATCATGTAGTCAAGAGGTATTGAAATGTATAACTTAAAATCACTAAAAGCAGAAGAATTTATTAATGATGGCGAAATTTTAGCTACAATGGATTTTGCCGAAAAAAATAAAAATAATAAAGAATTAATTGAAGAAATTTTAAAAAAAGCAGAAGAAAGAAAAGGTCTTTCTCATCGTGATGCAAGTGTTTTATTGGCTTGTGAAGACGAAGAAATTAATAAAAAAATCTTCAAACTTGCTGAACAAATCAAAAAAGATTTTTATGGAAACAGAATTGTTTTGTTTGCACCGCTTTATCTTTCAAATTATTGTGTAAATGGTTGTGTTTACTGCCCATATCACGCAAAAAATAAAGATATTCCACGTAA
>CAKUXD010000046.1 GCA_934699705.1 uncultured Candidatus Melainabacteria bacterium | reverse complement strand
AGTGGCTAAAGGCAACAGACTGTAAATCTGTCGACGCGAGTCTACGGTGGTTCGAATCCACCCCTGCCCAAATTTTATAAACCATTCAATGACTTTTGTTATTGAATGGTTTATTTTTTGAGGAGTGAACTCCGAACCACACAGAACAAAGTTCTGTTGTGGTTCGAGCGCGAACGAGCTGAGGGCGCAGACTTGAATGTTGAATAAAGAATTTATGAAACATTCAATCGAAGACCCGTTAAACGCGAGTGAGCAAGACAATCCACCCCTGCCCAAATTTTACAAAAACCTTAACAACAACAGTTGTTGAGGTTTTTGTTATATATGCGTTAGAGTGAATGAGAACCACTAAGCGAAGCTTAGTTTTAGGTTCGAGCGGATTTTCGGTAGAGTGTAGTGAACGTAGTAAACGAAACTCGTCTGAGCAAATAGCCTTGTTAAACGCTAATTTGAGTGTAACGAAAATTAAAAGCGAAAATGCAAAGGCTATGCGTACCCGAATAATCCAAGACAGCGAGAACGAGCTGAGAATATAGCTTAAATATTGAGCAAGAGTAATCTTGGGGATTTTTTATTGAGGGGTAATTCTCACCACCGTGGTGGTTCTCCCCTCCATTTTGACTTGACATTTAGTCAACTCAAAACGAAGTCCTTACCCCTGCCCAAATTTTAAATTCTCAAGAAAAATCTTGGGATTTTTATTATTCTGACATAATATTCATGATATACTGTTACAGAAGGAGTTAAAATATGAATAAAGTAAAAATAACCGTGCTAAAAACAATGTTCAATGAAGATTTGGCTCAAGAATATGGTATTGAAGATTTGTCAACTTGCCCATTCCACAAAGTAGGACAAACTTTTCTTGCAGATTATGCAAAACCAGAAGGACTTTGTGATGAAGCCTGGAAAGCTATTTATCAATATGTATTTGCATTGGCGCATGGTGCTGGAAATTCAACATTTTATTACAATGATTGGATTAAAACTCCTGGGGTTGCAATTTGTAGTTGTAATGATGGAATTAGACCGGTTATTTTTAAATTAGAAGCCACAGATATCGAATGCAAATAAATTTACACTCTCAATTCCTTTGCAACTTCAAGGAAATATTTTACAAATGTTTCAATCGCTGAAACACCTTGATTAAAACAATAATCACCAAGTTCGTTCCGAATATTTTTGATTTTACTTTTTATTTTAAACAAACTATCAATCGCAGGTTAAACATATTTTGCTAGATTTTTGTATAATTTTGCAATTAAAGTTGGAAAGCTGATTTTATCAAACAACTTTGTTAAATTTAGTACACATTTTTAAAAAATAATGTCAATTTTTTCACTAGTAAACTTTTTATTTATTTGAGTAGTTTAAAACAAAGGAATAGTGTGATTAATTTAATAGGTTTAAAAAGCGCGATTAAACCTGCTAAAATTCAATATAATTCTGATGAAGGTTTTCGATTTGCAAAATCAATTCAAAAACCTGATGTTTTTGTGCGTTCAAACACCACAACTTGCCCAATCAACTTTACGGGGAAATCAAATAGATTAAAAGAGTACAAAAAAGTTACCCAAGATTTAAACCAAACTGCTCAAACTGCCCAATCATCTTTAGACAAACAACTTGCAACAGAAGGTTGGTCTGGCAAAACAGCTGACGCTATCAGTATTCTTTGGAATTCAAAAAACAGAGCCACTCTTGTTCAAGCCGACATCGACAAATATAAAGAGGAAGTTACAGAGCTTGATAACTCCATTAAAGAAGATAAATTTAACGACAAATTCAAGGAAATATTTGACGTTGAGTTTAGCCATGCAAACATTTTAAGATACAAAAATAAATCAAAACAATTTGAAAACGCGCTCACCGCAGATTGTATAGCTAAATATACTGACCAAAAACTATCTGAAAATATTAAAACATATAATAAATTATCCGGTAAGTTGCAAGATTTAAACGAATATAAAACCAATCCATACGCGACATCAGGCACAATGCCTTATTACAACCATTTTACAACTAAAGAAGAAATTTTTGATAATATGGAAAACTCTTTAGTTGAAGTTTTAGGTGATAAAAAAGTCCTAGACAAAATTTTATCAGCTAACGGTTTAGATAGCGCAAAAGGAAGTAAAGACGACAAATACAGAATTTATGGATATTTATCTAACATCATCGTTCAATCGTCAAAAGTTTCTGCTGAAAACTGTTTAAAAGGTCAACCTTTATCGCAGATTAAAGAAGATTGCGACAAAGCCTACAAAAAAGCTTTCGGAACAAAAAATGACATCATAGCAAGAGTTGACAAATATAATGCTTCACAAAAAGCAGGCTCTGCATGCATAAAATTCATCGCAAACGTTGTTTTAAACACTCTTGGACCAGCCTCAATCGCAGGAAGTTGCATTTATAGTATTGGAAAATCTATCGCTTTTGATGTTGCTGATGCAAAATCAAAAGACATTGACAGAGATATCAATTATAAAGAACTAGCTATTAAAGCTACATTAAGTGGCATTAATGGTACAATAAATAGAATTATTGTAAACGAATACGCAGGAGATGTTGCTTCAAAATTTCTTACTGGAAAAACTGCCTCAAATAACATTGGCACAATGTTAAGAGATTTTGTTGTAAAAGAAATTATCAGTAAAGAAGGCGTAAAACTTCCAGCATACGCAGTTGAAGAAATTACAAGCGCAGTCGTAAAAAAAATGTCAGGAATCAGCAAGACCAAAGATTCTTGCTTAAACCAAGAAGAATTAACAAACTCAATCGCAGTTGTATCAGAAGCTATGACTTATCTTACTATTGCTAAAGAAAGCGGGAAATTAAATAATTTATCACAAAAAGAAATGGTCGCTTTATTGAGTGAGCATATTGATTCTTCAATGAAAAACAATACAAATTTTAACACTTGGTTAAATAAAAACAACACAGTATTCCAAGAATTATTAAACCAATTAGTAAAAAATGAGCTTCCAAAATTTGACAAACAATTAAAAGTTCAAAAGTAATTCTGCTTTACAATTTTTAACATTTATCAATAAAAATGAACTTTTTTAATTTTTGCTCGTTAGATTTAATATAATACCCTTAAAATTTTGCATAAACTGGGTATGAGAGGAGGCATTATGAAAAAGATTTTATCAGTTTTAGTATTAGGAATGTTTATCAGTGGACTTTATGTTAATTCGGCATTTGCCGCAACACAAGGAAAAACAAATACGCCGAATATTCAAAAAGAAGGACTTAAAAATGGACAAGTTAATGGTCAAAAAGAAGGCTTAAAATACGGCAAAAAAAATGGAATGAAATACGGTTTAAAGAAAGGCCTTAAAAATGGACTTAAAAATGGTGAATTAAAAACTAAATAGTGAGGTTTTTTATGATTAAAAAAATTTGCTTGACAATTACATTTATTATTTTTATTACAACTATTGCTAAAGCGGAAATGAAAATTAACCCTGACGCAAAATCTTTCAAATACAGTACAACCATTGAAAAAGAGCGCCCTGAGTTAGATGATATCACAAAGGAACTTATTCGAACTTATAGATTAAATCCGACTGAAGCAAATAAAAACGCGCTTAGAAAACAAATTGAAATCAATTATGACAAAATCGTAGCTCGAAAAAAAGTTAAACTATCTGAATTAAAACAAACCGCAAGAGAACAATCAAAAATTGATGAAATGCAAGAAATTGTAAACGAAATGATTAGAGATAGAGAAAATCGTATAAATCAATCTTTAAACAGATTTACAGATTCTCGATTAACGCCCAATGCAAGAAAAACAAAAGATGGATTTTTACCCGTTTTAGGTGCAGGGCAAAATGTTTATATAGCTTACACTCCAGTTACCAACTTTGAATACGCAAAATTTATTCAAGCAACTGGTTACAAAGCACCTTCTAGTTGGTCTTACGGAAAAATACCAACAAATAAAGAAAATTATCCAGTAACAAATGTTTCATACAATGACGCAATTACCTACTGTAATTGGATTTCAAAAACAACAGGCAAGAATTATCGACTTCCAACAGAAACAGAATGGGAATTTGCAGCTGGTCATATGCCTAAAGATGCTGATTTTAATAGCGGTGAAAACAAAGGACTAACACCTGTTGAAGCATACTCTAAAACATTATCTGCATCAGGTGCAATTGATATGTGGGGAAATGTTTGGGAGTGGACATCAACAAATAGAACTTCACAAACAAAAGCCGTAAAAGGTGGTTCTTGGGCAACTTCAAGAATGGACTGCAGAACTGAAGCCAGAACAGAAGGCAGAAATCCTAATCTTGGATACAATACAGTTGGTTTTAGATTAATTAGATATTAAAAGTTATTTTTATATATTAATACGGCGGATTTTGCGCAAGCGCAAAATCCGCCTTTTTCCTTTTTCCTTTTCCTATTTTAATTTATGTAAAACTGATTATTTCATTAAAGATTTTTATTGCAAATTTATCTGTCATTGCTGAAATAAAATGAATTACAGATTGTCGATAAGACTGTTGATTTTTGTAATCATAAACAACTTTATTATCACATTGCAATCTTTGTTTCTCTGCTAAATTAATCTCTGTATACCTAATCAGCCATTTTTTGAAATAAGATGTAAGCGTTGGATATAACTTTTCTTCTTTTTCAAGCGCTGATAAAATATCCTCACAGTAATATTTATCAAGTTTTTCAAAAATTGTTTCAATAATAAGTCTTGCGTATTTTTTGAAAGGTTTTAATCTGTCGTGTCCGCAAATGTTAGCAGTATTATACTCTTTAATAATTCGCATCATTTCAAAAGTTGAATCTGTAAATTTCAAACCACCTTCAATTGTAGAGTTTTGACATAAATCACGAATGAAATAGTAAGTTAAGATGTTTGTACTTACATTTTGCAGTTTTTCATTTGGAAAAGCTCGTTGAATTATGTGTTCTAATTCTTTCTTTTGGTCGTTTGTTAAAATATTGTAGATTAAGGCATCTTCAATATCTCTACCTAAATATGCTATTGTATCGGATAATTTTACAACACAACCTTCATAAGTAAATGGAGATAAATGGCTCGCATATTGAATTTGCGATAAATCACAAAATTCATCTCTTGGAATTAAGACTTTATCATTTACTTCTCCACAATGGCAAACAATACCATCACGTACCGCATAAGTAAGATTTAAGTTTTGTTGATGTCCTTCATAATCAGGTAAAGTTTCTAAATTATCAACAAAATTCAAACTGTTACCTTCATGCCAAAAACGCTTTTGAATACCATATTGTAAAACAATATCGTTCAAAATATATTCGCCCTGATGTCCAAAAGGGGCATGCCCTAAATCGTGTCCAATTGCGATTGCATTAACAAGTTCCAAATTCAAATTTAAAACTTTTGCAATTGTTTCCGCAATAGATGCCACATGACATACATGCTCAATACGAGTACAAATATGGTCATTATCTGTCGCAAAAAATACTTGCGTTTTGTTTTTTAACCTTCTATAAGCAGTAGAATGGAGTATTCTATGCTCATCACGTTCAAACGGAGAACGTTTGTCATAATCCGTTTTATAAATTTCCTTTACACGAGAAATTGCTTGCTCGTATTTTGGATTTCCTTTTTTTATAGCTACGCTTGAAAAATCTGCTATATTTTCTAAATGTTGATGTATTAAATTTTCAGTCATGATAGAAGTATATATTATTTTTACTAACAAAAAATGCATCAAATATATGAATTTTTATAATCATGTAACATTCTTGAAACATAATAGCAAATTTTTTATAATTTGGTTTTTAAACTACTATAATATATAAAAAAGGATTATTTATGCGTTACGACAAAGGTATTAACAACAAAACTTTAAAAATGAACACAGGCGAGCTTTTGAAAAAATACGATAAAGACGGCAATGGCTTTAATCAAAAAGAGCTCAAGGAGCTAATTAAAGGCTCTGTTTCAATTCTTGGAAAGCCTTTTATTACAAATAGTGTTATTAGTAAAGTACAAAATATTTTTGATAAAAACCAAGATGGTATCATTTCTGAAAAAGAAATTGATAGCTACTTAAAAGAAAATTATGGAATTAACTTAAATACCGCAAAAAGTATGAACGTTAAAGACCTAACAGATAAAATTTATAAAATAGATCAAGAAAAGAAAAACAAATAAACTTATAAGGCGCGAAGAACAATGTTCTTCGCGCCTTATTGTAATCAAAAATTTACATAATATAATAAATAGTGTAAAAAGTACATTTAAAATATAAGGATTATATTATGTTAAAAAGAAAAAGAAATAAGACAAAAATAGTTGCAACACTTGGGCCAGCTAGTTGTGAAGAAGAAATTATTGAACAACTAGTTTTATCTGGAGCAAACATGTTCCGCCTAAACACTTCACACAATACGGCAGAAGAACATGCCAAAACAATTGAAAAAATCAGAGCAATAGAAGAAAAATTAAAAATGTTTATTCCAATTTTAGTTGACCTGCAAGGCCCTAAAATCAGAGTTGGAAATCTTATTAAACCAATTCCGCTTGAAGTTGGCATGGAATTAGTTTTAGAATACGGATTAGAGCAAACTGATGAAAACATTGTACCAGTTGATTATAAAGGTATCGCTGACGATGTTCATGAAGGCGAATGTATTTTACTTGACGACGGCAAGATTAAAATTCAGGTGGTTAAAAAAGAAGGTTCAAAAGTTCACGTAAAAGTATTGCATGGAGAGCTTTTAAAACCAAGAAAAGGTATTAATGTTCCTGGGGGTACAGGTAGTGTTTCAGCAATTACAGAGCGAGATGTAGAATTTATAAAATTTGCAGTAGAACACAACGCTGATTACATTGCATTATCATTCGTAAGAGATAAAGATGACGTTTTATTAGCAAAAAAATACATAAGTCATTTTGGCGCAGACATACCAGTTGTTTCCAAAATTGAAAAACCTGAAGCAGTCAATAATATTGAAGAAATTTTAGATGTAACTGACGCAGTAATGGTTGCAAGAGGCGACTTAGGTATTGAATTATCGCCTGAAAAAGTTCCAATGGTTCAAAAAAGAATTATCGAATCAGCCTTTGAACATAGAAAAACTTGTATTGTTGCAACACAAATGCTTGAATCAATGATAGAAGACCCTATTCCGACTCGTGCAGAAGCCTCTGACGTTGCAAATGCAATTCTTGACGGTACAGACGCAGTAATGCTTTCTGGAGAAACTGCCATGGGTAAATACCCAGTAGAAGCGGTTAAAATGATGGCTAAAATCGCTAGAAACGTGGAAGATAGCTCTTTCTGTAATTACAATTTAGACCTTGATATGAACGAGGATTACGAACCAACACCTCAAGCAATTGCAAGTGCTGCAGTAAAAATGGCAGAATATTTAGGCGCAAAAGCAATCTTAGCCTTCACGCATACTGGCTACACTACAAGATTATTGTCAAAATTAAGACCAAAAGTTCCTGTAATTGCTGTTTCAGATATGGAAAAAACTTGCAGAAAATTGAATTTATATTGGGATATTCACCCATATTTAAAAAATTGGGACGTTGATTTAACTGATAATTTATTGAAAAAAATCGACAAACTCTTACACGAAAAAACAGATTTTCAAAAAGATGATAGAGTTATTATCATTGGCTCAATTCCAAAATTAATTACAGGCAGAACAAATTTTGTCAGAGTTCACAGAATTGATGCTTTAAGTAACAAATAAGGAGAAAAAATGAACGATTTGAATTTTACAGTGGACAAAGAAAAATGTATAAAATGTAATTTATGCAAAAATGATTGTCCAGCAAAAGTAATTAAAACAGACGAAAACGGCTACCCTTACAGTAATGCTCAAAAATGTAGCGCTTGCCAACATTGTCTTGCAATTTGTCCACAAGGCGCAATTTCTGTTTTTGGTAGAAATCCTAATAATTCAGCACCGTACAAGCACAGTGTAAATTCTGATGATTTGATGAACTTAATTGAAAACAGAAGAAGTTGCAGACAATATAAACAAGAAAATATTGCACCAGAAGCAATGAACAAATTAAAAAACATGTTAAATTGGACTCCAACAGGTTGCAATTTCAAGGACTTACATTTTTCAATTGTTGAAGACATAGAAGTAATGAACTCAATAAGGCACGACTTGTATAGCGATTTAGAAAAATTAGTTAAATTTATCCCAACAAATAAAAAAATTAAAAAATACAAAAATGCTATTTTGAGCAAGGAAGATTTCATTTTCAGAAACGCACCTCACGTAATAGTTGTTTCAGCAAACAAAAATGCACCTTGTAAAGAAATCGACCCAATTATTGCGTTAAGTTATTTTGAATTATATGCTCAAACCCTTGGACTTGGCACAGTTTGGTGCGGTTTAGGATACTGGACAATTCCGTTAAGCAAAAAAGTTATGAAACGACTAGAAATACCTAAAACACACAAACTATCTTATGTAATGGTATTCGGTAACCCTTCAATTGAATATAAACGCGGTATTCAACCTGATTATTACGAAATGACTACTGTTAAATAATAAATAAAAAATAAAAAGAAACGGCGCAAGCATAGCTTGCGCCGTTTCTTTTTATAAATACCTTACGCCATTGGTTTTAAAGAATTTTTGTAAATTGCTTCAACAACTTCTTTTCCATCACCAACAGGTCCAATTGCTAATAAACCAGCTAAAGAAGGGGTTTCATAAGTTAATTTAACTAATTTTTCAACATCAGCTTCAACAAAACCTTCGTCTTCTAGTTTTTCAGCAACACCAACTGATTTCAACCAATTTTCAACACCTTTAGCTGCTTTATCAGCTTCATCAGGATTACCTGTTAAGCCAGAAACGATTGGAGCTAAAACATCAGCTAAAACATAAGATTGATTTGCATAAATTTCTTTAATTACTGCAGGTAACAACATTGCCAAGCCTAAACCATGTGATAATTCAGGTTTTACACCGCTTAGAGGGTGTTCAAGAGCGT
>CAKUXD010000045.1 GCA_934699705.1 uncultured Candidatus Melainabacteria bacterium | reverse complement strand
CGTTTAAAAACAATAATTTTTATATTGAAAAATTATAAAAAAATATATGCAACTGATAACTATAAAAAAGCGTTCTCACGTTGTATGGGAATTTTATTAAAAGGATAGTTTTTATGAATACTGTATTAATCTTTGCCGGTGGTTCCGGCACACGAATGAACAGTCGGGCACGGCCTAAGCAGTTTCTTCAGTTTTATGGAAAGGAGCTTATAATCCATACTCTTGAAAATTTTCAGAATCATCCTGAAATCGACAATATTGTTGTTGTCTGCATTGAGGACTGGATTTTCTATCTTGAAAAGCTGCTCGCAAAATATGAAATTGACAAAGTGAAAAAAATCGTTTCTGGCGGAAAAACCGGGCAGGAGTCAATATATAAAGGGCTTTGTGCGATAAAAGAATTCTCAAAGCCTAGCGACATTGTTCTTGTGCATGACGGAGTGCGTCCTTTTGTGAATGAGAATCTGATTTCAGATTGCATAAAAACTGTAAAAGAAAAAGGTTCTGCGATTACTGTAACTCCTGCGATTGAAACAATTGTAACTCTTGAGGACGGCAGAATAAAGACAATCACAGACAGGAGCAAGTGCTTTCATGCGAAAGCTCCTCAGTGTTTTTATGTTGACGAGCTTTTTGAGGCGCATAAGAAAGCCATTGATGACGGCAACTTGAATATGATAGATTCCGCCTCGCTTATGAAATTCTACGGGCATGAGCTTTACACAGTGCAGGGAAACTTTGACAACATAAAAATCACAACACCTGCAGACTTTTACACTTTCAAAGCCTTGTATGAAGTCCGCGAAAACCAGCAGATATTCGGCTTATAAATTATGGAAAATAAAATTGTTTTAGAAGATATAAATCATTTGGTTTCTCAAGTGAGATATTTTGAACCATTTAAAAATACAACATTTTTGATAACAGGAAGTACAGGTCTTCTTGGTTCTATATTAATAAAATCTTTAATTAAATATGGAAATATTAAAGTATTTGCATGCTGTCGATCTAAATCAAAGTTTGTGAAAATTTTTGAAGATTATTTATGTGATAATCTTATTCCTGTATATTCTGATATTTTATCTGTTGATATTTCAGCATTTGATGTTGATTACATTGTGCATGGTGCAAGTATTACTGATTCAAAAGCTTTTATAGAAAAACCTATTGAGACAATTTCGATTGCTATAGATGGAACAAGAAATCTGCTGAAACAATGTATTAATAAATCTATAAAGGGATTTGTTTATTTGAGTTCATTAGAAATATATGGAATCTTTAATGATGTTATAGGTGTAAAAGATGTAAAAGAAAATGAGGCTGGTTTTATTGATTGTATGGCAATTCGTTCTAGTTATTCGGAAGGAAAACGAATGACAGAGAATATCTGTAAAGCCTATCAATCAGAATATGATATTCCTGTAAAAGTTGTTCGTCTATGTCAAACTTTTGGAGCAGGTGTAGAATACAATGATAATAGAGTTTTTGCACAGTTTGCACGTGCTATTATTGAAAATAAGAATATAGTTTTAAAAACAAAAGGAGAAACTGTTCGTAATTATTGTTATACAACAGATGCAGTTTCAGGAATATTAACTGTACTTGCAAAAGGAGAATCTGGAGAGGCATATAATATTGCAAATTCTGAAACAACAATTTCAATTGCTGAAATGGCAAATCATTTTTGTGTAATTTATCCTGATTGTAAATCTAAAGTTGTATTTGATATTGCAACAGATGCTTCGAAATTAGGTTATAATCCAATAGTAAAAATACAACTTAATTCCTCGAAAATAATAAGACTCGGGTGGAACCCCTTGGTTTCTTTTGATGATATGTGCAAACGCTTGATAAAAGGAATGGAAAATGAATCTAACAGAACTATTGCTAAAATCTAATATTCCTATTCATGAACTTTCTGAAGAAGAATCAAAAAAGTTAAAGAAAACTCTTTTAGAGATATTTAAAGATATTAAGTACGCTTGTGATCAGGAGAATCTTACGGTAATGTTAGGCGGAGGTTCTTGTTTAGGTGCTGTTCGTCATAAAGGATTTATTCCATGGGATGATGATCTTGATTTAAATATGTTAAGAAGTGATTATGATAAATTTCCAGAGGCGTTAGAAAAGCATTTCCCAAATAAATATAATTTAGTTGGACCGAATGTTTCAAAAAACTTTGCTCTTCCATTTATAAAAATTGAAAAAAAGGGAACATATATAAAAACTGTTTACGAGTGTGAAAATGAATTTTCTGCAATAGGAATAGATTTATTTCCATTGGAAAATATTCCAGATAACAAAATAAAAAGATTAATTCATGGATTTTGGAATAATTTTTATCAATATATTGCTGTTTGTGTAAAATTGTGGCAGCGTCGTGATTGTTTAGTGACAAGATTACTTTTATCAACCAAAGAAGGAAAAAAATCTTTGAGGAATAGATTTTTTATAGGGAAATTATTTAGTTTTAAGCCGTATCAAAATTGGTATAAATGTTGTGATAAAGTTGCAAAAAAATATAAAAATACGAAGACAGAATTTATAACAGTACCAACTGGTCGGTGTCATTATTTTGGTGAAATTCAAAAATTGATAGATATTATTCCTACTTCGGAATGTGAATTTGAAGGTATAAAAGCTAAAATTTGTGGGAATTATAATAAATATCTTTCAACATTATATGGAAATTATATGCAATTGCCACCAATGGAAAAACGTGAGAAACATTTTATTATTGATATAGATTTTGGAGAGAAATAATGACAGATAAAAAATACCCTAAATTTTCAGCTACAATTAGTTGTTATAAAAATGATAACCCAAAAGATTTTGAGATTGCATTTTTGAGTATTTATAATCAAACAGTTAGACCTGATGAGATTATTATTACAGTAGATGGCTCAATTCCAAAAGAATTAGATGATGTAGTAACGCGCTTTGAGCACGAATTCCAGGCCGTTCTTCTGCGAACTGAGCAGAACAACGGCCAGGGCATGGCACATGCCCTGGCCGTATCACATGCAAAATATGATTGGATTGCAATTATGGATGCAGATGATATTTCTTTTCCTGGTAGATTTGAAAAGCAACTTAATTTTATTTTAGAACATCCGGAGACTTCTGTATTAGGTGGCCAAATAGAAGAATTTATAGATTCTCCTAAAAATATTGTTGGAAAACGAGAAGTTCCTCTTGAAGATTCTATGATAAAAAAATATCTCCAGCGGAGATGCCCTTTTAACCATATGACTATTTTTTTGAATAGACGTATGGTTAAAAAATCTGGCAATTATCAAGATTGGCATTATAACGAAGATTATTTTTTATACTGTAGAATGCTTTTAAATGGTGGTATTTTTTATAATCTTCCAGAAACACTTGTGTATGTTCGTGTGGGTAAAGAAATGTATAAGCGACGTGGTGGATATAAGTATTTTAAAAGTGAGGCAAAGTTACAAAAATGGATGCTTACTCACAAGATAATATCATTTCCAAGATATTTTATAAATGTTGTTATAAGATTCTGTGTTCAAATTCTTATGCCAAATTGGTTACGAGGTTTTGTTTTTCAAAAGTTGTTTAGGAAAAGTAGATAATAAAATTATGATTGAGTTTCAATATTATAATAGTTCTTATATTCAAAAAAATCCTGAAAATCCTATAAAATTAAATCTTTCTTTTAAAGATATTGAATATAGTATATCTAAGAATACTGGGGGGGGGAAGAAAGGTGTATTTGCTTCGTATATAACAGAATTTGACTGTAGTGAACAAACAAAATGGTGGTTTACAATAAAGGATTCTAGATATGATTTGTCGATATTGCCATCAAAAAAAAGATATGAAATTACTAAGGCAAAAAAGTATTGTATTTCAAAAAAAATTAATCCAAATGAATATATATTAGATTTATTTTCTGTTTATGAAAAAAGTTTTTTAGGATATTCAGAGTGTGAAAAACCTAGAAACATTAACATTTCTGATTTTGAAAAATATTTAAATGAATTACTGTCTGAAGATAAATATGAATTTTATGCTTGTTTTTTGAAAGAAACGAATTTCTTGATAGGGTTTCTCATTGTTGAATATCGTGAAATGTGTATTGGACTGAAACAACTTAAGACTATTCCTGATTATGAAAAATTTAATAGTAATGCTTCTTTGCTTGATTATTTTTTGACAGATATAAATAAAAAATTGGAAAACAAAACGATATTTATTTCTAATGGAAGTCGTAATATTCGTCATAAAACAAATTTTAATGCTTATTTGGAAAAATATTTTGGTTTTAGAAAAGCGTATGCAAAACTTAGAATTGTATATAGATTTCCATTTGGATTTCTAGTTGCAATATTAAAACCTTTTGGAAAATTTCTTGAGCATACAAAAAATCCATTTTTATACAATATTTATTGTGTTTTAAAAATGGATTCATATAAATATAAAGAATAGATCTGTTTTTTTTACAAAAACAATTCTCAATTTATTTTCAAGGACATTATTAATGACTCGTTTCTTTGACATTCTATTTTCTGGAATTGCCATTATTGTGCTGTTTCCATTTATGATTCCTGTTATGATTGGTTTAAAATTGACTGGCGAACATGATATATTCTATTGTCAAGAAAGAATTGGAAAAAATGGAAAACCTTTTAAAGTTATAAAATTTGCAACAATGGTGCGTAATAGCCCAAATTTGCCTGGGGGTCTAATAACGATGGAAAAAGATCCTCGTATATTACCCATGGGAAATTTCCTTCGAAAGACAAAAATTAATGAACTTCCACAATTATTAAATATTTTTGTTGGGCAAATGAGTGTTATTGGTTATAGACCATTCGCTAAAAAGCATTATGACTTATATTCTGCAGAAGTAAAAAGTGAAATAAATAAAATTGTTCCTGGGTTAAGTGGAATAGGTTCTGTTGTATTTCGTAATGAAGAAGAAATTCTTCATTACGTAGAAAAACCAAATGATTTTCATGACAATGTTATAACACCTTATAAAGGAATTCTTGAATGTTGGTATGTGAAAAATAAAAATGTTATTAATTATTTAAAATTGATTTTTGCTACTGTTTTTGTTGTTGTAAAACCAAATTGGAATGGTTGGAAAATATGGTTTAAAAATTTACCCGAAATTCCTGAAAATTTAAAAGAATATATTTAATTAAAGAGGTATATATATGAAAGATTATAGTAAAATTACAGACTTTATTAAAAGTTTATATCCAGAAATGAAAGATTTAGTTCTTCTTCATTGTCCACAGTTTTTAGGGAATGAAAAAAAATATTTGAATGAATGTATTGATACAAAATTTGTATCATATGTTAGTCACTTTGTAACTGACATGGAAGAGCATATTAAGCGTATTACAGGAGCGAAATATGCTGTTGCTATGGTAAATGGCACTGAAGCTTTGCATATGGCAATAGTTTCCGCGGGTATAAAACCTGGAGAGGAAATTATTACGCAGTCTTTGACTTTTGCGGCAACTTCTGCAGCTATTGTTCATAGTGGAGCAAATCCAGTTTTTATCGATGTTGATAAAGATACAATGGGGATGTCTCCAAGTGCATTAAAAGCTTATCTTGAAACTTGTACAGAACAAAAAGATGGTAAATGTTATAATAAAAAAACTGGAAAAGTGATTTCTGCTTGTATACCGATGCATACATTTGGTCATCCTTGTAAAATTGATGAAATTGCAACTTTATGTAAAGCGTATAATTTGATTCTTATTGAAGATTCAGCTGAATCGATTGGAAGTACATACAAAGGAAAATCAACTGGAACTTTTGGCAAAGTTGGTATTTTAAGTTTTAATGGAAATAAATGTGTTACAACTGGAGCAGGTGGCATGGTTATTACAGATGATAAATTTATTGCGGAAAGAGCAAGATATATTTCTACAACGGCAAAAAGACCTTCTAAATGGGAATTTTTTCATACTGAAGTAGGGTATAATCTTCGTATGCCAGGAACTTGTGCAGCAATTGGGGTGGCTCAACTTGAATATTTTGATAAAACAATGAAAAACAAGCGAGATACTGCAAAAATATATCAAGATTTTTTTGATAAACTTGGAATTCCTTGTGTAAAAGAACCAAAAGATGCTTGTTCTAACTATTGGCTTAATGCAATTATTCTTGAAAATCGTTCTGAACGAGAATCGTTTCTTGAATATGCAAATAATCATGGTGTACAGTGTAGACCAATTTGGACATTGATGCATAAAATGCCTCCATATGAGAATTATGAAAGAACAAAACTTCCTAATTCAGAATGGCTTGAAGATAGGATTGTAAATATTCCTTCTAGTGTTAGAACAAAATTGTAAATAACTTTAATTATTCTAAAATCAATATACATTAAGAATTTTCCTCATAGCCTCGTTTAGAGATAATACGAATTCTCGTAAAATATTTATTTTAACTCAATCTATACAATTTGGAGAAAACAATGTTAGATAACATTTTGCCATTGATTGGTCGTTCAGCTCCTTTGCTTGAAACTGATATTAAAAACAATGAAAAACTTCTTTCTGAAATTGTCCGAGATTCTCGGTTCCTTGTGATTGGCGGTGCGGGAACAATTGGTTCTGCAATTTGTAAGGAAATTTTCAATCGTAATCCAAAGGTTCTTCATGTTGTAGACATAAGTGAAAATAATATGGTTGAACTTGTCCGCGATATTCGCTCTTCTGTTGGCTATAGGGATGGTGAATTTGCGACTTTCGCATTGGACTGTGGAAGCGAAATTTTCAAAGTATTCATGGAGCAGCAAAAAAAGCGTATTGGTGGTTATGATTATGTTTTTAATACATCGGCTTTAAAGCATGTGCGTTCTGAAAAAGATCCATTCACCTTGATGCGTATGATTGATACAAATATCTTTAATACTGATGAAACCATGAAAATGGCAAAATCAGCAGGAGCTAAAAAATATTTCTGTGTTTCTACCGATAAGGCTGCGAATCCGGTGAACATGATGGGTGCTTCAAAACGGATTATGGAATTCTATCTTAACCGTCGCTCTGTTGAAATGCCAGTTTCTACAGCTCGTTTTGCAAATGTTGCCTTTAGCGATGGAAGTTTATTATATGGATTTAATCGTCGCCTTGAAAAGAATCAGCCGCTTTCTGCACCGAATGATGTTCGTCGTTATTTTGTTACTCCAAAAGAAGCTGGGGAACTTTGCATGATGAGTTGTCTTTTAGGGGAAAATCGTGATTTGTTTTTTCCAAAACTTGACCATGATTTGAACTTGGTTACTTTTTCTAGTATTGCAGAAAAATATCTTATGAACCTTGGTTATGAGCCAGTTCAATGTGCAACAGAAGATGAAGCTCGGTCTAGAGTTGCAGAACTAAAAGTTCAGCACAAATATCCTGTATATTTTTTTAAGAGCGACACAACTGGTGAAAAAGATTTTGAGGAATTTTATACCGAAAGCGAAAAGATTGTAATGGATAAATTTGATTCTCTTGGTGTAATTAAAAATGAAGTCTGTTATGATGAAAAAATGCTCCAACACTTTACAGATGCAATCACCACCATGAAGAAGAAAGGGGAATGGACTCGCACAGAACTGATAGAACTATTCAATGAAATGATTCCTAATTTTAACCATAAAGAAACCGGAAAGTTTTTGGATAGCAGGATGTAAGGAATAGCCTTTATTTTATAATAATTATGAAAAGTAAAATTTTTTATAAATATAAAAGTTGTGTTGGAGAATTGAGTGATAGAAATTCTAATTTTTATCATTTGATTGATTCTTTGAGAAACAAATATTTATATTTAACACGTCCTGAAAATTTAAATGATAAAGACGAATGTAAACTACTCAATAATTATAATGCGAGTAATGATGATATAAGAAAATGGTTGGAAAATCACCCTCGTCTTGTTGAAGTAATAAAGAAGAAATTTCCTAAAAATGATTTGGTATGTGTTGTAAGAAAATACATTCAAAAATCAGTTAAATTCAGAAGGCAAATGGATATTTGTGTTCAAGAAGAACGTGAGCATTTTCATATATTTTCGCTTACAGAAAATCCGAAGAATGATAAAATGTGGAATATCTATGCAGAGTGCTTTTCTGTGATTTGCTTGGGATATGAAGCTAAGAATATATTGACTGAAAATGATTGTTTTGATTTTTCGGATAAAGATTTTCGGTATTTTATTGAGATTTCAGATAGCATTTCTGGAGTTGATGGTTTTTGTTTAAAACAAAATAATCAATATTATTTAGGAGTTGTTAATGTAAAATATGCGAAACGGATTCCTTTAAAATGTAAAGTGTTTAGATTGTATGATGAAGAAGAAAAACAGAAAATAAGGGATTCGTTTCTTGTAAAAAATAATACTGCTACAAATGGTATGACAGATTGGTCGTATGAGCAAGAGTCAAGAATAATTTTATTAGATGCGCATTTTCCACGTGAAGAAAAAATTGAGCTTATGATTCATTACCCTGATTATGTTTTAAAAGAGGTATGGTTTGGGCATAATATTGATTGTCAAAAGAAGCAAATGATTAAAAATTGTATAATTTATAATTATACAAACAGTTTTGATATAAAATTTAAGATGTTTTAATCAAGTAATGCTTCTAAAATGCCTTAATTCCCCCTTGTTGTTCAGATTTTTTACTATATATTTTATATTTTTTTCGAAAACACAGAAGAAAAGTAATATACGAACAGTAACAAGGAATCAGAGGAAAAGCTTCCCTGCTTTGAAAAGGAGTACGACGGAACATCAGCCGGAAAGCAGCACCTGTTCAACTACTGCGACGAGCCTGCCTACGACATGAACCACCTTGTCCTTGACTGCTACAAGGCGCTTGGAAAGCCAAAGACAAAACTCGTGCATTTTCCGTACTGGCTTGCATATCTCGGCGGAAAATGTTTTGATCTGCTTGCGTTCATTCTTCATAAGAAGTTTGCAATCAACTCAATCCGTGTGAAGAAATTCTGCCAAAATACTTACTTCAAGTCGTCAAGAGTTCCAAAGACAGGTTTTGTAGCTCCAGTCTTGCTTGAAGAAGGATTGCGCTGCACGATTGACTATGAGTTTGTGAAGAAAGTGCAGGGGCATACATTCAGCTGTGAGTGATGTTTGAAATCTTAATTTGGGCAAAATATTTTATATTATTCAACTGTTTTTTGTGAGATTGAAGATGTTTATTGTAATCAAAAATTTCTTAGAAAATTAGTATCTTAAAATATAAAATTTGATGCAATAAAACTTATCGCTCATATTCTCTATCTTGGCTTTGAATTTTTATTCTGCGAACTCTTGTTGCAACCTTTTCTTTTTCAGAGCCTGCTTCTTTTACGATATTAACTAATTTTTGAGTTGAAATATTAAAAAATTTTGCCCAATACTTAAGTTCATCCTCGTCTTTTATATCAACTATATTTTGATTTTTTGGAATTGTTTTGTATGAAGTATTCATAATAGTAACTCCTATAATATAAAATGAATTCAAAGAAGTAATATAATTATTTCAATTTTTTGCAATTGTTTCTAGTATCAATTTTGCTTCTTCTAGATTGATTTTTTCTGTATTAAAAAGAAGATAAACTCCACCTTTTGTGCTGAAATATTTTGCATAGCACGACAATTTACCTCCAACATAACCAAAATTTCTTATGTAATTAGTACATTTGTCATTCCAATTTTCTATCATTACTGATGATAAGCAACTTTTATTTGATTCATCAGACAAGTATCCTTCTGTGTTAAGAATATGTGTAAGATTATTAATTTGAATGTTATTATATGTTTTTAAGATTTTTAGTGTAATTTCATTAGGCATAATATTATTTTAATTTTTTTTAGTTAAATTTTAAATAAGTTTTAAGGAAGAAATATACTTCAAAACTTAATTTAAATTATAATTGCTTTAGATTTGTTTTGCGGAATTATCTTAAATAGGTTTCTAAAAACTTCTTCTAAGCTGTGTTTTTTCCAGCAATATAGCAAAAGTGGTTTCTTTCAAGGCTTTGGTAACATTTTGTTGCTGAAGCCTTTTTTTTACACATGCCTCTCTTTATTTTTCCCATTGAAGAAACCATTTCTTAGCGGTAAAATAAAAATATTATGGCTAAGAATCTTTCGGAGCTTT
>CAKUXD010000044.1 GCA_934699705.1 uncultured Candidatus Melainabacteria bacterium | reverse complement strand
TATGTGGGTCTATAATCAACGCTTTATCTTTTTCAACCATAACATACATATTTGAATCGATATATTCAAATATGGAGTTATGGATTGTTAAATTATTATATTCATACATATTCATAGCCTATTTTAAATCCATTTCTAAAATTAAAGTATCGGCTTGTATATCATTAAGCAATTCTCTACCAACAATGCTATCAATTTTATCGGCTGGTATCCCATTTCCTGGTCGTTTTAATGTTAAATCATTTTTTGCCAAAACCATTCCTTTTGATAAATTTTTAGCTGCGACAACACTTCGTCTCATATTTTCTCTTTGTTTATACTCTATGTCTAATACAATGCGTTCTTTTGTTCCCAACGCAACAAAAACATTTTGGCAATCTTTTATCAATTTTGTCATTTCATCTGGTTCAATAGCCATATTATTATCCATTCCCATTTTAGATTTATCTAGCGTAAAATGTTTTTCCACAACACACGCTCCAAGTGCAATTGCACCACAAGCAACCTCAGTTCCTAATGTATGGTCTGAAAAACCAATTGGATAATTTGGAAATTCTTCTTGTAACCAAGATATATTTTTTAAATTTATGGTTTTAGGTTGTGCTGGATATATAGAAATACAATGTAAAATAATCAATTGTTGATTACCCATTTGTTCAATAATATTTACTGCATTTGTAACTTCTTTTTTATCTGCCATTCCTGTCGATAAAATCATAGGTATGCCTTTACTTGCAATATAAGCCAAAAAGTCATAATTATTGATTTCCATAGAAGCTATTTTTATAAAAGGCACTTCACATTCTTCTACTAGAAAATCAACTTCTTCTTTTGAATAAGGCGTTGAAGAAAAGTCAATGCCTATGGATTTACAATATAAGGCAATGCCTTTTAAATCCTTTGAAGTAATAGAAAATTTTTGAACTATCCTTTTTGCAATAGGATTTTTATCATAATACGATTTTGAATATAAAGACTCAGGAGACCAAGATTGAAATTTTACACAATTACAACCAGACTCTTTCGCCTTTAAACACATTTCTTTGGCTGTGTTTATATCCCCACTATGACTTGAATTCACTTCTGCTATGAAATATGGCTCTACATTATCTGCGATTATATGTCCATTTCTTAATCTTACTTCACTCATACCCTAGACTCCTCATTTTTACTCGATGGGTTTTATTATCATTTCTTTTTTAAATAATACTCTATCAATAAACGGTGATTGGTCCTCAATGGGTGGTTGCATAAATTTACCATTTTCTCCACGCCTATATGATGAGTGTATATAAATTTGATCTTCTTTCGCCATAATTTCACAAATCAAATGTTTTGGAATTTTCAAAATATCTTTCAAGGTTTTAAGCTCGTTAGTTGAGTTGATTTTTTTATATTCAAAACCGAAACAAGACGCTACTTTTTTAAAATCTGGACAAGAAACACCATTTTTGAAATCAGTCCCAATACTTCTTCTAAACAACTCTTCTTGTCTTCTTCTTATAACTGCATAGCAGTTGTTATTGATAACAAGGATTTTTATAGGTATGTTATTGTGATTGATTGTTTGCAATTCTTGCAAATTCATCATAATAGAACCATCGCCAATAATTGCTACTACTTGTCTATTGCTAGCCAAAAAAGCACCCATTGCAGCTGGTAGAGCATAACCCATTGCACCTTGTGAAACAGGGTGAATGCACCTTTGCCTTTCTTTGAAATTGATAGTTGTAGGGATAATAAGTTCTTCTAACCCAGCATCCACAACGCAAATGGCATCATCATCAAGTATTGTTTCTAAAATTGCTGATAAATGATATAAATCTACTTGCTTATTTTGTTTAAATCGTTCCTCACATTTGGGAAATGCTTGCTTATAGTGTTGACATTTTTCTTGCCATTCTTTTTTAGTCTTTGGTAATTTTTGACCGAGTAGTGTTTGAATAAAATGCTTGACATCTACAATAATCTGTTTTTGTATTTTATTTCCAAGTTTTTTATGTTCAAATTTATCAATGTCTATGGTAATTATATCCGCTTCTCTAGCAAAATGGTTCAAATTTTCACCCGTAATCATTGTTGTCATTCTGCAACCTAGCACTATAATCAAATCAGCATTTTGAATAGCAAAATTAGCAGCCCTATTTGCAGCCATAGCACCAACACAACCGATTAGCAAGTCTAGACGACTATCTAAAATATCAACAGCCGAATTTGCATAAACAGCTGGAATTTCGGTAGTCTTTATTAGTATTTTTAATTCTTCTATCGCATTGGCAGAACGAATACCACTACCAAATAATATCAATGGGCGTTTAGAATTATATAGTTTATCTATAACATCATTCAAATCTGTCTGAGATACAAATAGATTTTTATTTATTGGTTCAAAGTGTTTCACTTTATTTAACTCAATTTGTGCGCTTTGTATATCAAGTGGAATGTCAATCCATACAGGACCTTTTCTTCCATTCATTGCCATATATAAAGCTTTCTCCATTTCAAATACAATCTCTTCGGCTTTTATAATCATTGTTGCATATTTAGTAATTGGTTTAACCAAAGAAACAATGTCAGCTTCTTGTTGTCCATAGGTTCTGATAGGTAATCGAGTGTATCGAGTTGTTTCGTTAAGTTTATTTTGCCCAGAGATAACAATCATTGGAATATCGTCCTGCCAAGCACATAGGATAGGCGTGATAGCATTTGTTGAAGCACAGCCAGTAGAAACCATACAAACACCGATTTTTTGGCTGATTTGTGAATACGCCATAGCCGCGTAGGCACCAGCTTGTTCGTGGTGAACAAATACACCCTCAATATCTTCGCATTTTGCCAATGCATCAGATAAATATAGCATTCCCCTCCCTGTTACACAAAAAAGCTTATTTGCCCCAACTTCAACAAGTTTTTGCATTACATAATCAGCTACACGAATCATTTTGATATTTATCCTTGTTGGTTGGGTTTAAAGGCTAACATTATATCGGGGATTGAAACAGTTAATTCGAGATAATTTACCATTTCTCCACCGACATAACCATTTACTTTACCTTTTGCCAAGCCTCGTCTATAAAAATCAAGTTCGGCAATGACATCTAAACGATTCCCGGGAATAATTTTTTTCTTAAATTTAGCGTTATCTATGGAAACGAAACCTGTTTTTTTACCCTTATTTTCAGGCATAGTTAGAAAAGTCATTAAAAAAACTTGTGTCAGTGTTTCTATTTGGATAAATCCTGGAACATTAGGCTCATCTTCAAAATGAGCGGGAAAAAACCACTCATTATAGGTAAAATTTTTATAACCTTTTGCGTATTTACCAACCATCGCTTCTTCAATACAATCTACAAAAAAACAAGGATATCTATTTTGTTGATATTGCTGTATGATACAAGCATCTAAATTTCTCAAGATATTTTGTTCCATATCGCCAACCTAACTATACTGTTACATTGTATTTTTTGAGAATGTCAATGCCTTTTTCAAACGAACTCAGGTCGACAATATCATCAGGTTCAAGCATAATACTAAAACTATCCTCAATAGCAGCTACAAGCCCCATATGCCCGACAGAATCCCAAGCCTCAATAGCTTGATATCTTAAACCTTTTGTTTGTTCTTTTGAAATGCCAAAAGTATCTGTAAAGGCTTTCGTATAAATCTCTAAATTTGTCATTTTGACTTTCCTTTCATATAGTTTGTCCATTCAGTGATTAAATCCTCCCTTGTTATAATTTTATCTGGTGTTTTTAAATAAAAAATACCAAGATTATGGGTATTTTCAAAATTGATAACAGCACTACCCACAGATAAACCAACACCAAAAGAAATAAAAGCAATATAGCGACATTTTTTATCAAACATTAAATCACAATAATTTACCAACACAGAGGTTCCGCCACAATTACCAAATTTACTAAATGTTCGTGCGGAAGTTTTATCCTTTGGTAAATTAGCGTGCATAACAACAGTGCGAACAATCTGTCCATTAGCTTGATGAATAGCAAAAAAATCTATATCATCTCTTGTAAGACGAGAATAATTCAATATTTTTTCAATACTTGCTGGAGCTTCATCCATTGCAAATTTAAAAATATCACCACCACGCATAATCGAATCCCACAAATGCAAAACATTTCCATCCTCATCTATTATTTCAATATCAATTATGTCTTTCCTTATAGGGAATTTGAAACCGCCAGCAGGTGTTACAATTTTTTTCCACTCTTTACCTATGCTTTTTAAATGAAAAAAGGCGAGGTTTTCTTTTTCTGTCTTTTCCAACAAAACTGCGCTTGAAGCATCACCGAAAAGCATATTAGAGTTTCTATTTCTAATATCAGTAATTTGGCTACTTAAAGAACCTTCTAAAAATAAACATTTTTTTGAAGCTCCACTCTGTATTAAAGAATGTGCTAGCCATAAGCCATATATAGCATCAGTGCAACCCAACCCACAAGTATCAAAACAAGCACACTCATCAGATAAACCTAAATTTCCTTGAATAATGCAGGCATCAGAATTGCCATTGTAATCGTGGTTAATTGAAGCAACTATAAGCGTATCGATTGTTCTAATATCTATATCATTTTGCTCTATCAACACTTTTGCCGCATACTCACATAAATCAATCGTAGAAACACCTTTTGGGACGATATGTCTCGTTTCTAAACCTAAAATTTTTTTATTTCTAGCCAATTTTTCGCTATTTTTATAAAATCTTATTTCATCGTCAATGTCAATATAATTTTCTGGAACAACACAAACAATGCTCGTTACGATTACATTACTAAAAGAACTTAACAATTAGCACCCCCCCCCCCCCCTACTAAAAATTGTTACATATTTGCTTATCATTTCATCTCTTGTGTATTTAGTTTTAGGCGCATAAGTTTCAATCCCTCCATTATATGTTGAGCTTATATTACAAAGAATACTACCCCAAGATAAACCTATGCCAAAAGTGCAAATTACAATATTACTCACATTTTTATCTTTTAAGACATCGCACATAGCCGTTACAACGGAATTTGTTGAATTGTTGGCATATTTCGTAAATGTCTCTGTTGGAACCTTATGGATTGGCAATCCTCCTGCCATCGCTATACTTTCTACAATCTGTTTATTTGCTTGATGGATAATGTAATAATCTATATTGCTATCATTATAATTCATTATATCTAAAACATTCTGTATTATTTTGGGTGCTATTTCGATAGAGAAACTAAACACATCTTCACCTTGCATAAGGGGTTGCATAGGATTCCATTTGTTGCCATTTCCATCATCAAAAATCAAATCAAAATCTTCTTTCTTTGGGGCTATTTTTATACCGCCCATTGGCGTAATGATTGTTTCCCAATCCTTTCCCCTTGTCCCCAAAGAAAATGCAATGGGTGAATGTTCTTTTGTGTATTCTATGATTGTAGCAGAACAAGCATCACCAAAGAGTTGCACACTTTTTCTATTATCCTTACGAATGCCATAAGAAGCAATATCACCAACAAGTATCAAAGCGCATTGAGCAACTTTCGATTCTATCATAGAGCTTGCCATAAATAATCCGTGTGGATACCCAGAACATCCTAACAATATATCAAAAGAAGCACAATTTTCATTTAATCCTAATTTTCCATGAGCTATACAAGCATCTGCTGGTTCTCTAAAATCAGGTTTTTGATTGACAAAAACTAGCAAATCAATCTTGCTTTTATCGTATCCCATTTCATCAAAAAGTTTTTTAGCAGATTCAACACACATATCAACAACACTAACACCTTCATCGGCTATATATCGCCTCCCATAACCAATCATTTTTTTTGCTCGTGCAAGTTTTTTAGGGTTATTTTCAAAGTATTCAATTTCATCATCTATGTCAATATATCTTTCAGGTATAAGAGTTTTGATTCCTTTGATAGTTATGTGATTAAATTTACAATTCATCGGCTTATATATCTCCCATATTTAATGTATGTTCGCTTACTTCGCCAAGATATAAATGTTGATAGGATTTATAATCCACACTTTTACCATAGCCATTATGTCCCAAAAATCCACCAAAAACAACTTCTTTGCCATACTCAGCTAAATTTATGAGATTATTATAACACTCTCTTGCAAAGCCATCTCCACCTACGATAAAGATTTTTTTACTTGTCATTTTTGGCCTCTTTATCGTTATCATTTATAGGAAACATTTTTGCCACAAATTTAAAATGTTTGCCATTTACATCATCTTTTGGATATTCTGTTTCAGGTATGCTTAAAATAATTTTACATTTTTTATATTCAACTTTTGCGCCAAAATAATCAGGGTCTGTTATTGAGAATTTATCGTATGAAATATTGTTATATTTAAATTTTGCTTTTGTTTTGTCATACTCATTATCGTAAGTTTCAAAATCACTTACTTCGACTGCCATTAAAGATTTATCGTAAGCTGAAATATCTTTGTGTGGTATAGCATAATCGTTAGTTTTTAATAAATCTCCATTATTGATTATGCTAGACATTGCTTTATCAGCCTTGTCGGCGTCATAATGTTCAGCTATTTTATCAATTTTGTTAAGTATGACATTTTCTGTTTGGATTTTTAGTGGTGCTGGTGTGCCTCTTATCGTTATCTTATCAAATATATTCACTTCTTTATCATCTACTTTAAAATCCGTCTTTTTTATTTCTTTTCCATTTTCATCTGCAACCAGTCGAACCAATTTATTTGTTTTCAAATCAATTCCAGCAACGCACAATTCGTGATTTTTTGCTGATTTTGTCAAAATCAATAGTTCATAGCTCTGTTCTTTATTTTCTTCCATATTTACCACCTACCAAGTATTTTTTATAAATGGATAACTTCAACATTTTCATTTAAATTTTGCTCCAAATATTCTGCCAATAGTCTCCTATGGCATTTATCTGCCTTGTGCTCACTACATAGTAGGCAAATAGTTTCTTTTTTTATATCCACCAATTTTGGAAAATAAGATTTTATATCCCTTTCGTTTAAAAGTCTATTATACTCCACTTCATATTGCTCCCAAGAGATTTTTTTATTTTTATAATCATCTAAAATTTGCTTTGTAGGTGCTAGTTTTGGCGAATGGATATATTTAGCCCCCAAAATATTTTTCACAAAAAATTCTAAATCATCTTTCTTTGTATATCCAGCTAATTGCGACACATTGTTTAGCCTAGTATCTAAGAGTATAGTAATCCCAGCTTTTTTAAGCAACCCAAAAAACGCTTCTGCATTCTTTTTGGTGAAACCTATTGTATATAATTTCATATTGCCTCTTCCTCTTTGCCTCTATACCCGATTTGGATATTTTTGCGTATATATGCTTCATCTATCAGCTCATCTTTCGTTTGAAATAAACTAGACTCGTCTAAATGATAAAACTTTAACAGCCTTAAATCTATCTCTTTTTGTGTTTGTAAATTGCCAGTAGCCAAAATGTGTTTTATATCAAATCCTAATAAATCCAAAGCTCTACTAACCATTATCGTTCTATGGCAATCAATGGGGTCTTTTTCAGCGCACATAAGAGCAAGATTATAGTTAAGAGACAATGTTTTTTTGAGTTTTTCTACACCATTTAAAAATTCCGCACTCTTTGTAAATATCTTAAAATCCAAGCAACCTTCTTCCATAAAATACTCTCTATTTTCTTGCCTAGCACCAAATTCTTTGGCATAGTTTCTATAAATAATGTTGTGATTTTTTAGCAATGGTTCAAGCGTAGGCTTTGAATAAATAGCATAAAATTGAGACGCTATGGGATAGCTTCTAACATCAATTACATAAGGCACATTATACTTTTTAAGCATCGCCACAAAATCGTTTTGATTAGGAAATGCTGTATAGCCGATTGTAAAAATTTGCGCCATTTATAACTCCCCCTTGCTGAAAATTGCTACATACTTGCCTATCATTTCATCTCGTGCAAAGCCATCTCCACCTACAACAAATACTTTTTTTATCATAATACCCCCCCCCCACCATTACTATGAATAACATAGTTTTGTCCTGATATAAATTTAGCTTTATCTGAGAGTAAAAAACAAATCATATTTGCCACATCATTCGGCTCACCCCAACCAAAAGGATACTCGCATTTATCCATAATGAAAGAATACTCGGCAGCAACAGCAGCGGTCATAGGTGTCCTAATCATAGATGGCAATACACAATTTATCCGTATGTTATTTTGTGTTATTTCTTTTGATATAGTTGTGGAACATGCTGAAAGCGCAGATTTTGTTCCCACATAAATGCTTTGACCTGTTAAACAAAGCAAAGCATTGATAGATGAAACACAAACTATGGAGGTATGGTATCCTTTGCCATCAGAACTTATATTGTTTCTTTTATCGGCGATGCCTTTTATCATCATCAGTGTTGCAAAATAATTTATATCAAAAATTTTCTTTGCATATTCATAAGTGATGGCTTTAAGAGGATTAAGTCCAGCAACCCCAGCACAGTAAGCCATACCAGAAAATTTGCCATACTTTTCTTTTAAGCTTTTTACATAATTTGGCAGATTTTCTATATCCTCCGCCAAATCCTTTTGCTCCAAAAAGACATTTTGCGGGTATTTACACTCAGTTTTCATCGCCTCTAAGCGCTCTTTACTCCGTCCTATGCCGATGATAGTCGCTCCAAGCGAATTCAGCAAGATAGCCGTAGCCTCGCCTATACCAGAGCTTGCGCCAGTTACGATGAAAATTTGCTCTTTTTGAAAGCTTATCATTGTATCTTGCCCCCAGCCAGCGCAATCAAATCCGCCACAGATTTTATATCCATAAACGAATCCAAGCGCAACTTCACGCCAAAATTCTTGTCATAATACGCCATTAGCGACATTTTAGATAGAGAGTCCCACTCTTCGTAGTCCTCTAAGCTATCAAATTCCGAACAAGGCTCTTCTCTCTGCAAGATGTCCTCCAACTCCACTAAAAACTCTTGTTTTGTCATTACTTATCCTTTACTACGCTATTTTAACTCATTAGAGTTAATAAAGTATATTATTTTTTTAAAAAAATGTCAAAAGGCTTAAATTAAGGCAAATGCTACAAATTTTAAACAACAAACGCCACGATAACAAACATTTGCACTATAATAACCGCCAAAGCTATCCTAGAAAGTTTTTTATATTTTTTGTATTTGGTTTTAAATTTATCTAGTCTTTCATCGATTTTTTCATCCAATGAAATCATATTAAGATATGTTGGATAAAGCTCTTCGATAGTTTGTAGTTCTTTAAATTTTTTGTTATGATAATAAGTATTTATTATGCTTTTTAGATTTGGTAAAAACATATCTTGCAAATATGCTTGTGATGAATTTGTGATATTTTTATAAACTAAGTAATAAAAATTCGCCAAATGCAAACCCCACTTTACAAACAATCTATCTTGATTTTTGATAGAATCCGACCAAACACCTTGCGGATGGCGTCTATAAACAGACATTATTTCAGGGAGCATTTTTATCTTGCCTTCTTTTGCGTGTAAAAGATGTAAATACCAATCTCCGGGAAATATATTTTTTGGAAAATAATTTTCTATATTTATATCGTTAAATTTCCAACGATACACAACCGAACTTGTCGCCATCCAGTTGTTTTGAATGAGCAAATCAAATGTAATTTCGTTTTTTATGAATTCTTGTGTGGGATAAATTTCATCAGCTTTTTCAAAGTCAAACCCTTCATACACCACTTTAACAGGATGAAAACATATCGAGTAGTCAGGGTGGGTTTCTAAAAAATCAACTTGTTTTTGAAGTTTGTTTTCATCTATCCAATAATCATCACCATCACACATAGCTATATAAGGTGTTTTTGCGTTGCTATATATATCTAATGCATTTGTTGCTAACAAATTTCTGTCTCTACCGATGTTTTTTTCTCTAAAAATAGGTTTTATGATATCAGGGTATTTTTTAGCATACTCTTTTAAAATATCAGTAGTGCCATCTGTCGAGCAATCATCTCCAACAATAATCTGAAATTTAAAATTTGTTTTTTGCATCAAAAAACTATCTAATGCTTGTGCTATATAATCTTTGTTATTGTATGTTGCAACGCAAATTGATAACTTGATTTTACTATTCATATTTGTCCTTATTTTAGTTTTCTTGTTTTGGTCGAAAACGAGTCTTACCAACTCCCCATTTACCCCCTATTAAAAGGCTATAATCTTCATCTGATTCTAAAAATTCGATTATATTCTTTTCAGCATCAACCATAATTAACCTTACTGATTTTTATTCGAAAATTGCACATCCAAAACCTGTTTTCCCAAAAGTATTTCCATTATAAAATACCCAATATTTATCATCATATTTAATAACAT
>CAKUXD010000043.1 GCA_934699705.1 uncultured Candidatus Melainabacteria bacterium | reverse complement strand
AATTTTATTTATACTCTCTCTCTTAATATCCTCGTGTTTATTTAATGTCTGTCATAAGTATGACAGACTTTTTATTGGGTAAAATTTAAGGTAAAATACTTAATTATCATAATTGTAAACAATTGTAACAACTTCCTAAAGTTTACGCTTAAATATGCCGATATACAACATGTGATTAGGTAAAAGAAAGTAGAAAACTATGCTTACAGTAACGTCAAAATTACAATATGATCAATGCCGAAGAGAAATAAATCTTTTGGAACTTGAACAATCCATAAAAGCTAGAGAACTTCAAAAAGTTACTGGCAGAATTAGTAATATGAAAGACACCTATGGCGAAGAAGCCTGTGAAAGTGTTCAAGAATACCAAGATTTGGTTGCTTATAACTCAGAACTTGAAGTTCGAAACAAAAGTATTGAAACAGAATTAAAACTTCTAAGAGATGATCAGAAAGCGTTTCAAAAACTTCAAGAAAATGGCATCAAGGAACAAACTTCATTCTGGTGCTTTGGTGGGGGCTAATAAATTTATGTATATACAAAATGGCGGTCGCAAGTGCGACCGCCATTTTGTTATAAATTATTTTGTTGTTTAAATAATTCAATTGTGTTTTCCATTAAACATGCTATTGTCATTGGTCCAACTCCTTTTGGAACTGGCGTAATATAACTTGCAACTTCTTTTACATTTTCAAAATCTACATCGCCTGTCGTTTTGTTATTTTCATCTTTAAAAATTCCAACATCAATAACAACCGCACCTTTTTTAACCATATCTGCAAAAATCATTTTCTTGCCAACCGCTGAAATTAAAATATCTGCGTTTTTTGTTATATCGGATAAATTTTTTGTTCTGGAATGACAAATTGTAACAGTTGCATTTCGATTTAACAACATTACTGCAACAGGTTTTCCAACAATGTTTGAACGACCAACAATGACCGCATTTTTACCACTAACGTCTATGTTATAAGTGTCTAAAAGTTTTATAATTCCTTTTGGAGTGCAAGGATAAGATTTTGGGGCAATTCCATTTAACAAGTTACCCGTATTTTCTGCGGTAAAGCCATCTACATCTTTTTGGGGAGATATAACGTTTATAATATTATCCGCATTTATGTGTTTTGGTAGTGGCAACTGCACTAAAATTGCGTTTACAGACGTATCAGAATTTAATGTTTGCAGTTTTTTTATAAGTTCTTCTTCTGAAACATTATCAGGATAGTTGATTACAGTTGATTTAATTCCTATTTGTTCAGCTTTTTTCTTTTTTAAATTGACATATATCGAACTTGCAGTGTTATCTCCAACCTGAATTACAACAAGATGCGGTTTAACATTAAATTTGCTAACCTCTTTTTCTAAATTATTTGTTAAATTTTCTGCAACTTGCTTTCCGTCAATAATAATCGCCATTATATCCTCTTTTGTGGTAAGTTTAATCTAAAATAAAATTGCTTGATAGCCTCTTGTGCAATTGCGGACTCTCGTTGAATAGAATTTGTATGCAAATCACTATCCATAGGAATTACACCTAAAACATCAAGTTCATATTTTTTCAATAAATCAAACATTTGAGTCATTTCTCTGTTTTCAACCTTGTTTAAAACAACCCCTAATTGACCGCCAGCTGCATATTTCGCAGAAAACTCCTCTATGCGCTTAGTCAAATGAATGGATTCTTCTGTCGGATTTGTTACAATAATTGCTGTATCAATGTTAACATCTACTAATTGGTTTAAATATTTCAAATCAAATTCGCAATCAAAAATAACAATATCGTATTGGCTAATAAATTTTTGCAAAGCGTCGTTCATCTGCTTTGTAATCGGACATCTGCAATCCTTTGATGCAACTAGCCAAGATACAATAATATCCACATTTTCATCAATAGTTTCAACAATATCTTCCAAAGCCCATTCAATATACTCTTGTTTTGTCATATTTTCTGGTATACCAGTTTTGTACTCATGTTTCCCGCTTCTGATACCATAAATAGTGTTTCTGATATCTTTTCCAAAGCTATGTCCCAATTCCGCAGTTAAGTCATTGTCAAATAATAAAATTGATTTATCTGGAAAATATTCTTGAAATATTCTCAAAAATGCCTTTGTTACTGTGGTTTTACCGCTTCCACTTTTTCCTGTTATTGCTAAAGTTGTTGTCAATATTTATCCTTTCAATTTATTTGATAATTCTTTTGTTAATTTAATCGCCTTTTCTGCTAATTCTACACTCAAAGAACCGCAACCGCAAGACGGACTTATTAAAGCATTCTCATCAACTAAATTTTTATCTATACCCTTGTTAATTAATAAATTTTTTGCAAATTCAAATTTTTGTTCTATTTCGTTTATATTTGTATTTTTTAACGCTTCTTTATCTAAAGTAGGGACAACCCCCCATGCGATTTTGCCATTATTTTGTAAAAATACTTTTAAATCATCTATGAATAAACTCATGTTTTCAGCGTAAGAAAATGCATCAAAATTAATGATATTCATGCCCACCTTCATTGGAATAGACCAATCACATTTACCACAACAATGAATTGCACTCAACCCGCCGTTCTGTTTAATCAAATCAGAAATTTCTTTAATTATTTCAATAATTTCTTTTGGTGGAATAGTTACATAAGCAGACGTTCCCAACTGTGAAAGAGTTGGTTCATCAATAAAAATAATTGGAATTGTATTTTCTGATGCTTTTTTTATTTCCTTAATTTGCCACAAAGCCTTTAATGCAAGTGTTTTAACCACGACTTCGCGTAAAGTTTCGTCATAATACACGCAACGACCTTCTTTATCTGTTAATGTTGTTGCTAGTGTAAAAGGACCAGTAATTTGTGCTTTTGCATATTTTGGTTTTAATTCTGAAATAAGTTTTATAAAACTATCAAAAGTTTTAGAATATTCTGGAGTTAGTCCATAATCATCTAATAATTCTGAGTTAATATCTGACAAAACTTCTTCATAAGTTAAAAATAAATTTTCTAAATCATCAGAAAATTCAGGAATGTCGCTGTCTAAAAAAAGTTTACCGTTTTCTTCATCAAAAACAACCCCCGCCATTTTATCTAAATATTGTAAAATCATATCTTCTTTTTTAGATAATTTGGGTAATTGAGGACAAAATGGAAGGTCATAATAATACGTTTTAACAATGCTCATAGCCTCATCTACGTTTGTATTAGGTAATGAGCCAATTGCCAAGCATTCGTTTTTTAAATCTTTATATTTATCCATTCACTATCCCTATTTTGATACAATAAGGCGCAAATTTGACGAAGTCAAATTTGCGCCTATAAGACTATGCTTCAGTTGTTTCTTCAACAACTTCTTCAATTTCTTCTTTTAACACTTCTGAAGCTGTAACATTTACAGACAATTCAGTTTTAACTTTTGATGTTAATTTGATTAACATTGTGTATGAACCAATTTTATTAATTGGAGCGTTTAAAGAAACTGTTTTTCTATCAACTTCGATACCAGCTTTTGCTAATAATTCTTCGCAAAGTTTTTTAGTTGTAATAGTACCAAATAATTTTCCGCTTTCACCAGCTTTTGCTTGTAATTCTAAAGTAGCAAATTTTTCAATTTCAGCTGCTTTTGCAAGAGCTTCTTGGTGTAATTTTTCTTGTTTAGCGTGAATTCTAGCTAAGTTATGTTCTCTATTTTCTAAAGCACCTTTTGTAGCTAATTCAGCATAATTTTGTGGCAATAAATAATTTCTTGCATAACCGTCTTTAACAGTTACTAAATCGCCTTGTTCGCCTAAATTTTGAACATCTTTTTTTAATATTACTTGCATTGTTTTCTCCTTTATGTTCTCTTTGTGTCTTTATCGTAATAAAAACATGAAAAAAAGTCGAGTAAAATTTTTATTTGTAAACTTCTTTTACATCTATTATCGCAACTGTTTCCACATGATATGTATGACAAAACATATCAAAAGGCTGAATACTATCTATTTTAGCGCCTTTTGATATTAAAAATTTTAAATCTCTTGCTAAAGTCGCTGGATTGCAACTTACGTAGATAATTTTATCTGAAGTTAGTTTTAAAATATTTTCTAAAGTTTTTTCAGTTGAACCTTTTCTTGGTGGATCAAGAATTGTTATATTAAATTTGCGATTTTTTGAATTTAATTCTTTTTCAAAAAATTTTTCAGCGTCCATGTTGTGTAATTCAACATTTGTAATATCGTTATTTTTTATAACTTCATCAGCAAGTCGTACAGCTTCTTTACATTCTTCTACACTTACAACTTTTTTGCAAATATCGCTTATGGTGATTCCAAAAGTTGTAATTCCTGCGTATGCGTCAAAAACAGCAGGAGTTTCAAAATTATTTTTAATATATTCTTTTACGTAGACAAAAATATTTTCGGCACTTTTTGGATTAATTTGGAAGAACGAATTAGCACCAATTTTGAACGTTTTATCAATTATTCGTTCTTTTATAAAATCTTTACCAACAATCAATTCTGATTTATCAGTTAAAATTAAGTTTGATTTATTTGGATTAAAATTCAAGCAAACTCCTGAAACTTCTTTGAAATTTGAATATATTTCATTAGCTAAATTTTCAATCTTTTTGAACGATTTTTTTGCATTGATAACTAAAATCACAAGATTTTTATTAGTCGCTTCAGAGTGTCTGATAACAACATGACGCAAATCACCGACATGTTTTTGTTCTTTGTAGCCAGTAATCCCTAATTCGAAGGATTTTTCACGAACGAAATCAATAATTTTATCGCAAATTTGAGGTTGAATTGGACAATATTTTATATTAACTATTTCGTGAGTTTTTTGTTTATAATACCCTGCCAAAATCTTTTTAGAAACCTTTGTTTGCCCAATCGGATACTGAACTTTACAACGATATTCTTTTGTTAAAGGACTTGCAATTGTTTTTGGGACTTCAAGGTTTAATCCAGCAATAGAATGCAAAGCGTCTTTTACAATATCAGTTTTAATTTGTAATTGATAATCATAATCTATAAACTGCAATTGACAAGCTCCACAGACTTTTTGCATTGGGCAAAAAGGTGTTACTCTGTATTTTGAAGGATTTATTATCTCAATAATTTCAGCATTAGCATAATTTTTATTAACTTTTTTAATTTTAACCTTCAATTCATCTTCAGGACAGGCATTTTCAACAAAAATAATTTGCCCGTCAACACGCGCAATTCCAAGCCCAAGGTTAGAAATTTTTTCAATTTTTACAATTAATTCATCGTTAATTTTCATTAAAAGTAAATCCATCGTCTTTCATTCGTCTTACGACTTCTTGAAGTTCTTCTTTTGAACAAACTATTGAAACTCTAACATGTCCTTCACCGTATTTGCCAAAAGCAGTGCCAGGAACGATTACTACACCTGATTTTGTCAGTAAATCATTGCAAAAATCTTCAGATGTTTTATATCTTGATGGGATTTTTATCCATTGATAAAAAGTTGCATTTGGTACATTATCGAAATACCAGCCTAATTCTTCTTTAAATGCCTTTACAAAATAATCAGACTTTTTCTTTATTTCGTTATTTGTCCAAACAATGTATTCATCGCCTTCTTTTGAGTTTAAAACTTTTGATGCTGCCATTTGAATACATTTAAATATACCAGAATCAATTGTAGATTTGAATTTAGCGAATTGCGAAACAACTTGCTCATTACCACAAACCCAGCCAATACGCCAACCTGTCATAGAATAAGGTTTTGAGAAGCTATGAAATTCGATTGCAATATCCTTTGCACCATTAATTTCTAAAACACTTGAAGGCTTGTATTTTTCTTCAAAATACATATCGACATAGGCTGCATCTGAGATTAAAAGTATTTCGTGTTTTTTGCAAAATTCTACAACTTTTTCCAGATAATTTTTATCACAACAAGCTCCAAGCGGGTTATTTGGATAATTTATAATCAAAGCCTTAACTTTATCCTTGTTGTAACCTTCATTTTGCAGGTTTTCAAAAATATCTTCCAAATCAGGAGTGTAATCATTTTCCGCAACTAATGGAATAGAATAAGATTTTCCGCCTGAAACCTTTATCATTTCTTTATAAGAAGCATAAGACGGGTCTGGAATTAGTATAATATCTTTTTCTTCGTCAATTAAAGTTGGTGAAATAATTCCTCTTAATAAATTTGCAATACCTTCTTTTGAGCCAATTAAAGAACAGATTTCAGACGTTTTAACATCAACATTAAAACGATTTTTCATTCTTGTTTGAATTGCTTCAAGAAAATATTTTTCGCCCTTTGGATTTGAATATGTATGAGCAGATTTATCATCTAAAGCCTCTTTCATTGCATCTAAAAGATATTTAGGAGGCATTGATGTAGGCGCACCCATAGCCAAGGAAATTGGACTTCTGCCCTTTTGGGTTAATTCTTCTTTCAGTTGTGCAGTTTTTTCTTTTATTTTAAACATTACATAAGTATCAATATTTGCAGCAAATTCATTAAAAAACTGTTTCATATAATATCCTTTATTTGCATGGTTTTAACCAACCAATTATAGCATAAATAAGAAAAATAAGATAATATAAAAATATGGACACAATAAGAGAACGATTAGAAGAATTAGAATTACAAAATTTAAGCAAATACGCTACGAAAAGTAAATTTACAGAAGGCAGAAAAAAGCCTGTCGGTGCAGTATGTAACATCAGAACAGAATTTCAAAGAGATAGAGATAGAATTATTCACTCAAAATCTTTTAGACGTTTAAAACACAAAACTCAAGTGTTTTTGTCGCCTTTTGATGACCATTTCAGAACTCGTTTAACACACACTCTTGAAGTTTCGCAAATAGCAAGAACTATTTCAAGAGCCTTGGCTTTAAATGAAGATTTAACTGAAGCTATCGCCTTAGGTCATGATTTAGGACATACTCCGTTTGGGCATTGCGGAGAAGGGGTTTTAAACCATTTAGTTAAAAATGGTTTTAGACATAATGAACAAAGCGTTCGAGTGGTTGAAACGCTTGAAGATTTAAATCTTTGCAAGGAAACAATTGACGGAATTTATACACATTCCTGGGGGTTAACTCCTAAAACTTGCGAGGCTCAAGTGGTTCAGCTCGCGGATAAAATCGCTTATATTAATCACGATATTGATGATTCTATAAGAGCCGGAATTATTGCAGAAGAAGATTTACCGCAAGAATGTCAAGAATATTTTACATCAGACCAAAAACAACGTCTAAGTAAAATGATTAATGATATTATTACAAATTCAATTGACTCGCCTAAAATTGCAATGAGTGATGAATGTTGGCACTATACAACCCTTTTAAGAGAGTGGATGTTCAAAAATGTGTATATTGATTCACCTGCAAAACTTGAAGAAAAGAAAACTGCAAGAATTGTTTGTGAATTGTACAAATACTATACTGAATTTTTACAAAATCAAATAGAACCTGAGAAAATTGAACAAATTGTTGTTGATTATATTTCTGGAATGACAGACCAATATGCGATTGAAAAATTTAAAGAACTATTTATACCAAAGCCAATTCAAGCAATTAATAAAGACGAAGCAATCTTTAAACTAATAAAAAAGAACTGTTATTAAAACAGTTCTTTTTATTTATAATTTTACGCTTTATCTATTCGTTTTTTTGTGGCGGATTTTCATTATATATAGCTAAACCAACTTGATTTCTACCATGTTCTTTAGCGTAATATAAACCTTGGTCTGCGATTTCAATAATTTGTTGAGGAGTTTCACCGTCTTCTGGGAAAGTCGAAACGCCAACGCTTATTGTTACGTGTACTGTTTGAGTTGCACTTAATTTGAAAACTCTTTCTGCAACGGCTGAACAAACTCTTTCAGCTTTTTTCATAGCTTCTTCTTTGTCAGTATTTGTAAGAATGATACTCATTTCTTCGCCACCATATCTGCAAACAATATCAGTCGCACGAGAATTATTTTTCAAGGTTTGAGCTACCTGTTTCAAAACAGCATCGCCAGCTTGATGTCCATAAGTATCATTAAACGATTTAAAGTGGTCGATATCAATAATAATCATAGAGAACTCAGTATTATAACGCTGACAATTTGCAATTTGCATTCTCATTTGGTCTTGGAAGTATCTGTGATTATATAATTCAGTTAAACCGTCTGTCGTAGCTAATTTATATTGATGTTCAAAGTCGCGAGATTTAATTACATATTTTACAATATAAGCAATTAAGAAAATCGCAAAAATTGTTATAACTGGAACTACAACATCTAACCATATATTTGCAAACATCATTACAAAATAAGTAAGTAAAGAATAGCCTACTGCAGTAACAATTGCTGTTGAAACGGCGATTAAAGTTGAATTAGTTCTTAATACAACAGTGCCAACAATTAATGTTAAAATTACAGTTAGTAAAACGTTTGTAGCTGGAGTTGCTTTTTTAATAAAGTTATTATCCATAAAATTATTAACAAAAGTTGCATAAATTTCTACTCCAGGGTAAGTTTCGCCAGCTCCAGTAATTGGAATACTCTTTACATCAGCTAAACTTGTTGCTGTCGTACCAACAAACACAATTTTATTATTAAAATCGTATTGTTCTTTAATTGTTTCGCCATTCATTAACATAACCAGTTTATATAAAGGAATATGTTCATAAGTTTCACCAGAATGACCATACCAGTTTAAAATTAAACCTCCGTTAAAATTCATAGGTATTTTTTTATTACCAACTATAACATTTGAACTTTTATCTATTGTTATAGCATTATAAGGCTTTTTGTCTAGTTTTGATTGGTAATTTAGAGCAGTTAAAAAAGCTAAGTTTGGATAAAATCCATTTTGATATTTTACAACTGCTGGAAATTCTCTAACTATACCGTCAGAAGAACGTACAATATTTAAAATACCAATTTTAGTATTACTGTTAATTATTTGCGATAAAATAGGTCTGCAATTTGTAAAAGTTAAATTTTGGAAATCAACTTTTGATTTGTTATCAACAGTCATTTGTAATCTTGCAGGTAAATTTGCAGGTTGACGAACTTCATAAGCCATATCGTCAAAGTTCATACCTGTTAGAATATTGTCATATTTGTTCATTGCAGAAGCTAATTTATTATCTGCGTCAGCATTGCTTTTTAATGAAGAAACAAACATTAAATCAAAAGAAATTGATAATGGATTTTGTTGTTCTATAAAATTAATTAAATCGGCATAAACTGTTCTTGGTAAAGGCCATTCGCCATATTTGTTAGTCAAGTATTCAAAACTTGCATCATCTATTGTAACAATTACAATATCTTTGTTTGGTTTTTTAATTTTATTATTAACCAACATAACTTGTCTTGAATCAAAAGTTTTGTTTTCAGTTTTTAGAATAAAATCACTAAAATTAATCGTTCTTGCAATCAAAACAACAATTGTAACGGCTATAACCAAAGCTAAGACAGCTAACAACGCGTGTAAAGGATTAACCTTTTTAATTAAATTTTTAAACATATTTCCTCATCAATTATACTATTTTTTATTAGTATAATTGACATCAGCATTTTTTGCAAGGAATAATTTATTTTTCATCTTTTTTGCTAACAAAGCATTATTTAATCTTAAAACGTCAGTTGTATGAGATAACTCATCAGGTTTTTGCAGATAATTAATCAAACATTCTTCGTGTATATTCATTTTCCCTCTCTCTTACAATAGTTATTAAAACAAATTAACATGCTCAATTCATCGTCCAAAAGGTGAATAAGCATGGACTAGACCCTCAACTATATATATGAATTTTTTGTAAAATAATATTTAGAATTTTAACTTTAAGGATAGTAAAACAAAAAAAATATGTTAAAATGTGTATATGGATATGTCGTCGCAAACAGATTTTAATTCTGCTGTAAATAACTTATTAAAAATGAATTCAACTACATCTCTTGTTAAAACAACAGCGCAAGAGATGATTAAAGATGCTAAAAAATACGGCACAATTACAAAAGACTCGCCAGATTATGATAAAGAAATGGATTACAATAAAGATGGCGAAATTTCTATAAGTGAAAAATTACGTTATTACACAGAAAAAACTGCAAAACAAATTACAGAAAAATTACAAACTCCTAAAAAAAGTTTATCTGAACTTACAAAATCTGACTACGATAAAGCAGGAATGAGTGGATATTACGAAGCTCAGATGAATTTAAAGTTTTCAAAAGCAATAACGGCTTATGCAAGATTAAATCAAAGTTCAAATTACAATAATTTTACAATCAAAGTTTAATACAAAGCAAAAAAAAAGACCTTTTGAAAGGTCTTTTAAATTACACACATAAATTTTTACTACTTATTTCCCTAACACTAAACTTACTTACCTTCACCTTGATGAAAGAATTACGCTGCCAAATTTTGAAGAGAGGTTGGTGATGTTACATATCTTGCTGAACGAGCATTTACTCTTGAACA
>CAKUXD010000042.1 GCA_934699705.1 uncultured Candidatus Melainabacteria bacterium | reverse complement strand
TGAGCTACAGACGCATATTTTTTATTTCTATTCAATTTTTGTTACGCTCAGCTGGCTCTTAATGTGGACAAGCCACTGAGGTTTCGCTTTCGCTCACCTTGTGAGCTACAGACGCATATTTTTTATTTCTATTCAATTTTTGTTACGCTCAGCTGGCTCTTAATGTGGACAAGCCACTGAGGTTTCGCTTTCGCTCACCTCGTGAGCTACAGACGCATATCTTGTTTTCTATTTAGTTGTTTGAGATTTAACTTCTCGTGTAATTATTCTACCACACAAAATTTTTCTGTGCAAGTATAAAATTTTTAGGGTATAATTTTTATATAATTTATTAGATTTTTAGAGGAATTTTTATGTTAAAAGGAAATGAAATTAGAAAACTTTATTTAGATTTTTTCAAAGATAAACATCAACACACAATTGTTGAAAGTTCATCTCTTGTGCCAGATAATCCTACGGTTTTATTAACAACTGCTGGCATGTTACAGTTTTTGCCTATCTTTTTAGGTATTGTTAAATCTCCTTATGACCCTGCGCGTGCTACTTCATGCCAAAAATGCGCTCGTGCAGGTGGTAAAGATTCTGACATTGAAAACGTTGGCAGAACTCCACGTCATCATACTTTCTTCGAAATGTTAGGTAATTTCTCGTTCGGGGATTACTATAAAAAAGAGATTATTCCTTGGGCATGGGATTTTGTTACTAATGTCTTGAAATTAGACAAGGATAGACTTTGGATTACTATTTTTGAAACAGATGATGAAGCCTATGAAATTTGGCGAAATGTAGGTGTTCCTGCCGAAAGAATTAAACGCAAAGGCAAAAAAGATAATTTCTGGGGGCCTCCTGGTGCATCTGGTTCTTGTGGTCCTTGCTCTGAAATTCATTACGATTTAGGTGAACAATACAAATGTGATGACCCTAATTGCGGTATTGATACTTGTGAATGCGACCGTTGGGTTGAAATTTGGAATCTTGTATTTACTGAATTATATCAAGATGAAGAAGGTAATCAATCTCCATTAGAAAAGAAAAATGTTGATACAGGCATGGGCTTAGAACGTATTGCAATGGTTTGTCAAGGCGTGGCATCTACTTTTGAAACCGATTTACTTCGCCCAATCCTAGACAAAGTCGTGGAAATGAGTGGTGTGCCTTATAAAAAATCTGATAAAACAGACGTTTCATTAAGAATTATAACGGATCATGCTCGTTGCGTAACTTTTTTAATTAATGATGGAGTTATTCCTGGAAATGAAGGCAGAAGTTACGTTTTACGTATGATTTTACGTCGTGCATTACGTCATGGCAAAATTTTAGGCATGGATTTACCGTTCTTATATAAATTAGTCGATGTTGTTGTTGAAAATTATGGCGAAGCATATCCTGATTTAGTTAATAATAAAGTTAAGATTATTGATACTATTAAGAAGGAAGAAGAACGTTTCAATAAAACTCTTGATAGAGGTTATAAACTATTGAATGAATTTATCGATAATAAAAAAGATATTGACGGTGAAAGTGCTTTTAAATTGTATGATACATTTGGTTTTCCGTTTGAGTTAACAAAAGAAATCGCAGAAGAAAATGGTTTAAAAGTTGATGAAGCTGGTTTTAAAGCCTCAATGAAAGAACAAAAAGAACGTGCAAAAGCAGCAACACAAAAAATTTCCGTAACTGGTGATATTAAATATGCAAAAGTTGAGGAAAAAGTTGGTGCGACTGATTTTGTAGGCTACACAAATTTAGAATGTGATGCTAAAATTCTTGAAACATTAGATGGCGATGGTTATATAGACGTTGTGCTTGATAAAACGCCGTTTTATGCAGAATGTGGCGGTCAAGTCGGCGATTCTGGCGTAATCGAAAATTCTTCAATGAAATTAGATGTTTTAACAACTTTTAAAGTAAACAAATTGTTTGTACATCGTTGTGAGCTTGTTAATGGTGAAATAGAAGTAGGCGCAACTGTTAAGGCTAGTGTTGACAAAGAACGCAGAGGACAAATCAAAGTTCATCATACATCTGCACATTTGTTGCAATCGGCTTTACAACACGTTCTTTCAGGTGATGTTCATCAGGCAGGTTCTCAAGTTGAAGAAAATAGAATGCGTTTTGACTTTACGTTTGACAGAGCAATGACTGACAAAGAAATTCAAAAAACAGAAGATTTGATGAATGAATGGATTAGTCAGGATTTGCCAGTTGAAACAAAAGTTATGAATATTGATGAAGCTCACGAAACAGGTGCTATGGCTTTATTTGGTGAAAAATATGAAGACGAAGTCAGAGTTGTTTCAATCGGTGAAATTTCTAAGGAATTTTGCGCAGGAACACATGCTTCTCATACAGGTCAATTAAGATTAGCAAAAATTGTTTCAGAATCGGCTATTGCTGCTGGTACAAGACGTATAGAGGTTGTTGTTGCAAAATCTGCTTTAAATTATTTGACTGAAAAAGCAAATGTTATGGATAAATTAGCAACAAAATTTAAGGCTCATTTTGATGAAGTTGAAACTCGTGTAGATAAACTTATGGAAGAAAACAAAGAGCTTCAAAAAGAGCTTATGACTGTAAAATCAGCGCAAGCAAAAGACAAATTTAAAGAATTTGCATCAAAAGCTATTGATATTACTGGTGGAAAATTATTTGTTCATAAAATGGAGCAATTAGATTCAAACGCACTAAAAGAAGGTGTTGAAATGCTTGCAAATAAACTTGGCGACTCTGTAATAGTAGTGGTTGCAGGTACTTCAATATTTGTTAAAGTTTCCGATGAGTTTGTTAAAAATGGCGTAAACGCTGGTAATATCGTTAAAGAAATTGCTTTAGCAACTGATGGTAAAGGTGGAGGACGTCCACAATTTGCTCAAGGTGCAGTTAAAAATCTTGATAAAGTAGATGAAATTCTTTCAAAAATAAGTGCTGACTTAACAAAATAATTACATAAACATAAATAAAAACTAGCATAATTTATATGCTAGTTTTTATTTTTTGATTTTGTTAACAAACTTGCTAAAAGCGCGATAAAGCAAAACACATTACTAAATAAAAATGTATTAAAAAACGGTTTTATTCCTGAACTTTGAGGCGAATTTACTAATATTGCTTCAAAAAGAACAATTCCTATTAGCATTCCGAAACGACCTATCATTCTATGTGTTCCAGCAATCATTCCCGCATTATTTTTATTTGACATTGACATTACATAATTGTTATTTGATGTTATAAAGAAAGAGAAGGAAATACCACAAAGAGTTAAAAATAATATAGATGGCATAATTGAATTAATATTTAATGTTAAGAGGAAGAAAGAGGTGTTTATTATATTAATAATCATTGCCGATACGGAAAGAGTTTTAGGTTGCACTTTTTTTGAAATTTTACCTGACAAAATACTTGATATCATGTAGCTTATAGAGTATGTCATGACAATGAAACCTATTTGCGAAATATTTAAACCTTTTGTTTGAGCTAAAAAAAACGGCATAAGGAAATTTGTACCTGATAACAGTATTGATACAAATAGCATTGCAATATTAGCGTAATCAAAATCCAAATTTTTGAATAATTCTGGGTTAAGCAAAGGAAATTTGCAGGTTGTAATTCTAGCGATAAAAAGGATAAAAAATATAATACAGGTTATAAAAATTGTTTTTATAATGGTTGAATTCCAACCGAAATTGTTACCTTGATTTATGTACAAAGTGAAAGTTAACGCAAAAATAAAACTTAAAAATGCGCCTAAATAATCAAAAGGTTTTTTATTTGTAAATCTGAACATATCTTTTGGTAGAATGTAGGTTAAAAAAACTATTGCAAAAATTCCTATTGGAATGTTAATAAAGAAAATCAATCTCCAAGTGAAAAATCCAGATAGGAGTCCACTTACAGGAGCACCGAGTGTTATGCCAAGTGCAGCGGCCGATGCTAAAATTCCAAATGCCATTCCTCTTTTTTCTTGTGGAAGATATTTTGCAATAATTGCTTGTGGCAGTGCGTATAGGATAGATGCTCCTATTCCTTGCAAAAACCTTGATAAAATTAGCATATTAAGGTTATATGATAAGCCACACATTAAAGAGCTAGTGCTAAATATAATAAATCCAAGAACGAATAACTTTTTTAAGCCAATTTTATCCCCCAATTTACCAAAAGTAAGTAATAGAGAAACAACGGTTAAATTGTAGGAAAGAGCAATCCAAGAAATAGCAGTTGTTGTTGTATTAAATTGAATTGCCATTGCAGGTAAAGACACGTTTACGATGTAGGTGTCTAAATTAACCACAAATGATGCCATTGCTACGGTATAGATTAAAATTAAGTATTTATTATTTTTTATTATATTTAACATTGTCTCCTCTTTTATATCGCAGTGAGTAGTTTATTCTTGTTAAACCCCAAACTTTCAGCATTTCTTCCCGTATGCCAATAATCTTCGCTGTTACACATACAGGCAAGATTAATTATTGAGTCCATATTTGGAGTGTTGATACCAAGAATTTTACCCAAAGATGCAATAGGTACAAGGCTATATGGAATATCTTCGCTTACGTATCGGTGTTGCATACTATCTGGTGCATGCTGAATTTTATATGCATCAATATGCATAATTGCATCATAAAAAGAATTCCCTTTTACATTATATAAACTTTCCATAATCTCTTGAACAGTCATTGGATTGTCAAAAAATTGTTTTGCAATTTCTACTCTTTCTTTGTCAACAGTTTCAATTATTCTTGCAACGCTTGGTGTAAGATCATAGTACGAATTTTTGTAGTTGCCCATTTGTTCGATTCTGCTCATATTCATTAAGGTTGTAATTGTATGAAGTACAGAGCTTGGATTGTTAAAGCTTGTTTGCCAAGCGTTTTGAGCTTTGTAAAATTGTGGATAAATTTTATTTAAAACACTTAGGGCGAAATCTGTTTTCGTTTCTGGATATGTGGCAAATTGAACTTTTTCTTTTATACTTTTAATTAAAATTTTTGCAGGTCCTGTGATTTTTGTTGTGTATATAAAAGAAGCTGTTTCACATACTGTAAAATCGTTTTCTCTACCTTCGATTTTTAATTGATTGTAAAAATTGATTGCTGAAAATCCACCACATGGATATACAATAATTTGTCCTTCTCTCCCAAATTTTATGATGTTTTTATTATAAACTTCTTGAGCAAAAGCTGGAACATTTACGAATATTATTTCTGCACTTTCAATAGCTTTTTCTATATCGTGTTCAATAAAATTTGCTATAACTTCAACAGGAGTTTTCATACAAGTTGTTACACCATCAATGTGTATTTTACCAACTGCTTCTATTAATTTTATGTTTAAACTGTGATTTTCAACGGCATAAAGTTTTACGTTATGTCCTAAAAGTTTTAAATCACTTGACATTGCAATTCCGCCATGTCCTGCCCCTAATACTGTAATTTCCATTTTATCTCCTTTGAGTTAATATTGTATTTGCAAAATCTTCAACTTTTTCGGATACTTTGTCAGATATAACCTGATATAAAATTCCAGAAATAACTATTGTTCCTGCTTTTGCAATATTTTGAGTATTTTTCTTTAAAAAAGAAAAAGGTTTTGTTGCAAAATTTGAAATGTGGCTAGATGATTGTTGTAGTAGTTTTGAACCAATTTTTGAGTCCATAATACCTTCTATTGCTAGTTTTGCTCCAAAACCACATAAGAAAGAGCCGATTGATAATAATTTGTTTTTTATATTTGTATCTTTATTTTCATATAAGCTATTTGAAATACCAGCAACGAAGGAAACTTTGTTAAGGTTTATATTTGTAAATTTTTCTGTTTTGCAAAAACCGTCTTTAATAAAATAATCAAAAGTATTTTTTATATTTTTTGATATTTTGTATTTAGAATTACCAACGGTATGTAAAACATTGTTGGTTTCAATCAACACTTCTGGCAATTTTGTTATATTGCCTTTGAATAAGTCCTTGCTATTAGTGTATAAAGAGTAAATTGTTGATACTGAATTGCACATAATAATCCTGTTTTTTTGTTAGGGTAACCTTACATTACTGACAGAAAAATTGTAGCATAGAATTTTTAAAAATGTTAGGCTTTATTAACATTTTGTTTATAAATTGTTACGTTTAACGTATTCTTTTATTCTCTCGAATGCGGTTGGAGTTATTATGTGTTCTATTTTACAGGCATTAAGTTCTGCTTCTTCTTGGGATAAATTTAGTAGAGAAACAAAAAATTTTTTGAGAGTTTCGTGTTTGTATATTATATCTTTTGCAAGGTTTGAACCTTTATCTGTTAACGAAATTGGCTGGTATCTGCCATATTTTATGTAACCTTTTTGTTCTAAACGTTGTAGAGCTTCAGTAACAGAGGCTCGTGAAATGTTGAATTTTTTTGCGATATCAATAGCTTTTATTGTTGATTTATCTTGAATTGTTTCATAAATTAATTCAAGATAATCTTCAAGTGTTGCTGATATTTTTAAATTATCCATAAAAGAAGTATATCATAAATAATATATCTTCGTGATATACTACAATTTATAAATTAAGGAGAAATATATGATATTAAAAATTCAGCGATTACCACATAATAGAATACTACCTGAGTATAAAACTGATGGTGCATCGGGCATGGATTTAAGTGCGGCAATTGATGAGCCAATTGTTTTAAAACCCTTGGAAAGAAAATTAATTCCAACTGGTTTAAAAATTGAGTTGGAGCATGGATATGAGGCACAAGTGCGACCACGTTCTGGACTTTCGATTAAACATGGTATAACTTTAATCAATTGCGTAGGAACAGTTGATGAGGATTACCGCGGAGAACTTTGTATTCCGGTTGTGAATATTTCTAATGAAGAATATACGATTTTGCCAGATGAGAGAATTGCACAAATGGTAATAGCTCGATATGAGCAGGCAAAAATTGAAGTTGTAACTGAGTTAACTGAAACAGACAGAGGCGAAGGTGGCTTTGGTTCTACTGGAAAATAAGTTAGAAAAGGCGCGAGCGTTTCGCTCGCGCCTTTTCTATTGCATATATAATTTTACGTATTACACAAGAGGGTTAATCACAATACCAGAAAGTAATTTTGGATAGAAGTAAGTTGATTTTTGAGGCATGCGTTCGCCAGCTTCTGAAATTCTTTTGATATCTTGGATTTTAGGGTACGCCATAATGAAAGAGGCTTCGGCTTTACCCATGTCAATCATGTCGAACGCTTCAGATTCTTGCTTAATGTATAAAATTCCGTCTTGAGCCATTTGTTCTTCTTGAGTGTAGCCTAATTCTTTTGAAATAATTGCTTTGTGTAAAACGATTAAATCTAAGGTTTTTAGAACTTCTGGCACTTTGTATTCGGCAAGAATTTCATCAACATTTTCTCTTAATTTTAATAAGTAGAATTTATTGACATTTTTCATGTATAACCCCATTGAAATACGTTCTTTTGAAGATTTTTCAATTTCTTCTAATAATTTAGCTTTCATTTTAGCTTTTGTTTTTCCGTCAAAAGTAAAATCTTCAACGTCAAAGTATTTTTTAACTTTTTCGAGTAGAACGTAAGGCTCAACCCATCGAGTTATGATACGGTGAGTTGGGAAGATTAATAAATCGTCTTCCAGATTTGTGAAATAGCTCATAACGTAATTCCAAGGTTCGTCGCCAGTTGGATTTTGAACTGTTTTTCGCATTTCGTTTCTGTAATTCATTGCGGTTTCGTAACGGTGATGACCGTCAGCGATTAAGCATGTTTTATCGCTTAGAACTTTTTCGATTAAATTTAAAGTTTTTTCATCGTCGATTTTATATACAATATTTTGAACTCCTAAGTCGTCAGTAACGTCGATAAAAGGTTTTTGGGTATAATCAATTGCATTTTCGATTTGTTTTTGTGGGTCTGAATATACTAAAAATACTTGCGAGAAATTAGCCTTACATTTTTTAGTAAGATTTAATCTGTCGGCTTTTGGTCCACCCATTGTATATTCGTGTGGCAGAATGTTTTTGCTTGAAAAATCTTCTATGCGGTTACGTGCGATGAACCCTTTGCGCGTAATTTTTTTACCGTTTTTTTCATAGTTTTGGATTAAATATAAAATGCAAGGCTTTTCAGTTTTTACTAAAATATTTTCGCTAAGCCATTTTTGGTAATTTTCAAAAGCGACATTGTAGCGATTGTTTTCGTCAGATAAATCAGTTGAATTGTTTGCTAAAATTAATTTTACTATGTTGAAATCGCTTCTGTTTTCCAATTCATTTCTGTAATCATCAAGAATTACATCATAAGGCGGAGCGATAACGTCAGCCATATTCACTTTTTCTTGGTTGTAAACGATAGCATTTAGCGGTTTAACTTCTATTGTCATAAATTCCTCCATGGTTTTTGTAAATTATAACATGTAATAAAAGTTAATTCAAAAAGCATGCTGAACAATGCGTTGGCTCAATATTTTTAAGTTCTGGAATTTTTCTATTGCACAAATTAGGTATATTAAATTTGCATCTATTATGGAATCTACAACCTGAAATATCGTCCATAATTGTCGGAGGTTGCCCTTTTATAACAGTAAGTTTATCGTTGCTTTTATTCGGTAAGGATTTTAATAAAGCGATAGAATATGGGTGATTTGTATTGTTGAAAAATATTTCAGTAGGCGCGTTTTCAACAATTCTTCCTGCATACATGACAGAAACTTCATCTGCATACTGATTAACAACCGCCAAATCGTGTGTGATTAACAAAATAGATGTACTAAATTCTGTTTTAATATCAGACAATAATTGCATAATTTGCGCTTGAATGGTTACGTCAAGCGCAGTAGTTGGTTCATCTGCAATAATAATTTCTGCATTACAAGCAAGAGCCATGGCAATTATCGCACGTTGCTTCATGCCACCTGAAAACTCGTGTGGATATTGGTTAAATCTTTCTTTTGCAGACGGAATTTGTACAATTTCCAGTGCTTCGATTGCTTTTTTCTTTGCATCTGCCCCTTTTAAATTTTGATGTAGTTTGATAACCTCTAATAATTGATTTCCAATTGTATATAGTGGATTTAAAGATGTCATTGGGTCTTGCGGAATTAATGCAATCCTTGAACCTCTAATTTCTCTCAAGTGTTTTTTATTCAAAATAAGCATGTCTTTGTCTTTAAAAAATATTTCTCCGCCAGTAATTTTTGCGGTTTTTGGCAAAAGTTGAAGTATGCTCATTGCACTCATTGTTTTTCCGCAACCAGATTCACCAACTAGAGCATGCATGCTTCCTTGTTTTATATCAAAAGAAACGTCGAAAAGTGCTTGTCGAAAGTCTTTTTCTGTGTTAAAACCTAAATTTAAATTTTTTACGCTTAATATATTCATCTTATATATATATAATTATACATGTATTTTAACAAAAAAGCATGGACTTTATATTCCATGCTTTTCGTACGCCTATTGTACAGTATTAAAGAACATTTTTGCCTAAATTAGTCTTAGCTTTTGATAGTTCTTTAATTCTTCTTTCATTTGCGCGAACTTGTTTTTTTAAGTTGTTACGTTCGTTTTTAATGAATTTATATTGATTATCAACGTCTGCATATTTAGCTTTGCAAACATTTTGATCTGCTCTGATATCGTCTAAGGCCGTATCAATTTTAGCAATTGCAGTTTGTAAATCGGCATTTCCAGTTGCTTGTGAAGTGTTTACCGCTGATGTGTCAACAAATCCAGAGTTATTATTTTGTTGAACAGAATTAACAGTATTTGTTGTTTTTGTTGTTGAATTTGGCACAGAATAAGCAGTATCATCGAAATTTAACGGTGTGAATGCGTTTCCGTCTGCAAAGGCGCAACCGCATGACAAAATCATGCTTGAAATTGCTAATGCGCATGTTTTTCTGATATTCATAAAAAATCTCCTATGTCATGTAATTATAATCATGTATCAATATATTAGATTAATACCAAATAAAAAGAAAATCTTTAATAAATCTTAATAAAAAAACGAGATATTTGAAAAGTATAAAACTAGTATTTATCGTATTCTTAGGGCTTTTGTCAAAATTACAAATAAGTTAAAAATACTAAATAATAAGTTTTGTAAATAAAAATAAAAAATATTTTTTCAAAGGGGTTGACAAAAAAAATTGAAGTTGTAAGATAATAAGTACGGAAGCAAATGAAACTCCGTTAAGGAATTAGAGGAATGGCCCCGAAAGATTTTAAATCTGCCAATTCCGAACCCAGCCGAAGGGATTACTATTTAGAGTAATGTTAAGGACACAATAAAACCTTAATTTATTGATGCCGAGAAAAAGAGATTGAACATTGAAAAAAGAATAGCTGAAAACGACTAAAATATACTTGTTGATTCTAACAAAATATGATTTAGGACTAAATTCACAAGCGAAAAGCTAGTGTTAAAACAACGTCGAGCAGTTCATTGCTAGCCGCAATGAACGATGGACATAAACTTTCTGACAATGGAGAGTTTGATCCTGGCTCAGGACGAACGCTGGCGGCGTGCTTCATACA
>CAKUXD010000041.1 GCA_934699705.1 uncultured Candidatus Melainabacteria bacterium | reverse complement strand
TTTTTGAATACTTTAACAGGATATACAACTTTTTGAATTGGGTGTCCTTCGTAATAATGGAAACGTCCTTGCATCATAACAACTTTTTTACCAGCAATTGTAGCAAAAACTAATTGACCCTTGTGTCCTTTTACTGTTGATGCTTCAAATCCTGGAATATCCTTGTATGATAAAGCAAAATCGCAAAAATCATCAGCAAAATCGCCAAGACCTGAACCTAACACAATTGCAATCTCAGGTGCAAAATTGTTTGTTTTTTCGTTGATAAAATCAACTGTTTCTTTTAATTGCATCTAATAAAATCTCCTAAATAATTATATAAAAAACCAAATTTAACTAGCCAACAAGCCCATTATCGTCTGATTCAGAAGCCTTAACCATAATTGCGTGTTCAACAGGATTTTCTTTTTTGTAAGATGAATCAAAACCATATTCATCATATCCAAAGTCTTCTCTTGCTTTTCTAGCTTGATTTTCATCAACAAGTTTTTTTGCAAGTTCAGAAATTTCATAAACTAATTGGTATCTGTTGTCTGAATTTTCGTTTAAATCCCATGCAATTTTAATTATTTGATCCATTTTTAACCTCATTTTTCTAACAAGACAATTTTATAATAGAAAAAAAATTTAATCAAGAACATGTTTATTTAAGGATTTTTCAACTCTTGAAAATTATATATAACTACCTTACAAGACACTTTTTATACTTATGGCTAATAGCCTGTCGTGTAATAAATATCGCCCATATAGGTAATTTCAGAATTAAAGAAATTATACTTTAATTTAGTTATCCCCCTTAAGAGAGAATAAAAAAATATTAATAGTTTAAATCAAGGAGAAATTATGTCCACACTAGCAAAAACAATTTCAGTCATTATTGTTGAAGATTTTAAATTAACAAGAGTAGGATTAAGGTGCGCACTAAATTCAAACAAAGATATTGAAGTAGTTGCAGAAAGCGAAGAAGCGATTGAAGGGTTAGAGTTAATCCAAAAATACAACCCCGACGTAGTCCTTATGGATTTGGGGCTTCCTGGAATGAACGGTATTGAAGCGACCATAAAAGTTAAAGAAATCAACCCAAAAATAAAAGTTATCGCACTAACTTCACACGATAGAGAAGAAGAAGTAATTGCAGCTCTAAGCTCTGGAGCTACTGCATACTGTTTAAAAGATATTGACCCAACAAAACTTGCAGATGTTGTAAGAGATGTAGCCAACGGAGTATGCTGGTTAGACCCAGAGATTGCTCAAATGGCGTTAAATTCGTTTCCAAAACTTGAAAACACAAGATTACTTTCAAATACCGCATCACAAGAAGGGAGAGTTCCACTAACAGAGCGTGAATTTGAAGTTTTAAAACACTTGGTATCAGGTAAAAGTAACACCGAGATTGCAAAAGAATTAATCGTATCTGTTCATACCGCAAAAGCACATGTTTGCTCAATTTTACAAAAAATGTGCGTAAACGACAGAGTACAAGCAGCGGTAAAAGCTGTAAAAGAAGGACTTGTATAATCAGAAAGCATAATTTGTGAATAAACTACTAAAAAGGACAAATAAATTTGTCCTTTTTAGTTTTTGTCTTCTATAAATTCTATTTTATAACCTAAAATACTTGCTATTTGCTGACATTCTGTAAAAGAAATAGTATCTCTGTTAATCTTCCCATATAATTTTGCAGCAGTATAAGGTTCATTTACTTTTTTAGTCATTAACTCTGCTAATTGCTCCATAGAAATGTGTTTCAGTGTTAATAGAATTTTTAATTGTGTTTTAATGTCCATTGCAAAATTATACTCGCATTTGACAACATTTGCCATTCTGATATAATAATTATTGTATTCAATAATTATTATCAAATACGATAAAACAATTAAGGAGTAACTGTGCAAATAGAATTTTTTAAAAATTTAGAATTAATTAAAAATAAAAATTATAAAACAATGCGTAAACAATATCTAAAATCAAATAACATTATTGATTTGATAAACCCAACATTTAAAAAAATTTGTTATAGCACAATTAGAATACACTTAACAAGTCATATCTTACTAAATAGTCTTAATAATTTAAATAATGATATTTCAATTTACAAAAACATGACAATTGAACAAAAAAAAGAACTTAAAACATTTAAATTAAAAATAACTAAAATTTTTGCTCGAACATGTAAAATAATGAATGATATTTCAAGTTTAATATAGCACAATGGCGAAACATCTGTTTCGCCATTGTGCTTAAAAAGAATAATGAATGATGCTTAAATTTCTTGTCCTTAATATCCTTATTTTTTCTCTATATTTATAAATTTTGTTTGCTCTTTTAATATCCGTAAAAATTCTCTCAATATATTTTTAAATTAATCAATGTAGCAAGATAAAACATCTTGTGCTTGAACTTTCATTTTTTTCAAAGCTCTTAACTCTGTTTGACGAATACATTCTTTTGTTACGCCATAAATATTACCGATTTCTTCCAAAGTTTTTTTCGCCATGTTACCTAAGCCATAACGCATTCTTACAACGTCTTGCTCACGTTCTTTTAATGTTGAAACAACCATTTCAATATCATTTTTTAAACTTTCGTATTCAACTGCAGAATGAACACTTGATTTTTCATCAGCTAAAATTTCAGCTAAAGATGTTTCTTTTCCGTTATCATTTTCAAATCCGCCCTCTAATGACACAGATTTTGAATATGCAGATAAATATGTGTCAATTTTATCAGCAGAAATATTCATTTTTTCAGCTACATCTTTTGTATTTACCTGGCAGTTGTATTCTTTTTCCATTTGAGATTTTAATTTAGAAAATTTTGACAAGGTTTCTTGAATATATACAGGAATTTTCATGCAATGACCTTGTTCTGAAATAGCTTTGAACATTGATTGTTTAATCCACCAGCTTGCGTAAGTAGAAAATTTGTAACCTAATTTGTAATTGAATTTTTCAGCAGCAATCATTAAACCTAAGTTACCTTCTTGAATTAAATCAACCATTGGCAAACTAGACATGTGAATTGCTTTTTTTGCAATCGTAATAACCAATTTTAAATTAGCTTGAACTAATTTTTTCTTAGCAGTCATATCACCTTCTTGAGCGCGTTTTGCAATTTCTCTTTCTTCCAATGGTGATAATGTTTTCATGCCAGCCAATTCTCTTACATAAAGTGATAAAGTTGAATCATTTTCATTAACCAAAACTTCACTTTTTGCAGGGTTTGTAAAACTTTTTTTCATTTCAACAGGACAATTTCTCATAAGCAGCTCTCCTCATTCAATATTCACATATTCTTCTTTACTCTCTAATTTTTTTATAATGACAATTTAAAAAATTTCAACTTTTGCAACTCAAAATAGACTATTAAAAGATAAATTTTAACAGACAAATTAAGCTATACGAAAGATAGACTTCGTATTGTGCGACTTATTGTGGTTTTAACAGACTTAAAAAATTTATGCAAGCTCCGACTTGCAAATTGAACGTATAATCTCGACATCTTTAGTATAACATTTTTTCAAAAAAAGTTCAACCCTTTTATGAAGTTTTGTGAAGATAAATTTATTTTTTGAATTCTTTTCTTAACATTCCTTAACATTATTATTACAAACAAAACCCTACTTTTCTGCTTTTAACAGCTCTATTAGTCGGGTTTAGCTTAAATATGTGAATTAGAAAGTCATAACTTTTAAAATATCTTTTATATCAGATGATGTTTTTTTAACTTCTGCGCCTGAATATTTTATTGCATTATCAGGGTCTTTTAAGCCATTTCCAGTCAAAATACAAACACATTTCGCACCTGTTTTAATCGTATTTTTACATTTTATCAAACCTGCAACAGACGCGGCACTAGCTGGTTCTGCCAATACACCCTCACAATTTGCGATTAATTTATATGCATACATAATTTCTTTATCGCTAACAGAAGAAATTGTTCCTTTGCTTTCATCTCGCGCATTTTCGGCTTTTTCCCAACTTGCAGGATTACCAATTCTGATTGCAGTCGCAATTGTTTCAGGGTTCATAATTCTTTCACCGCGTACTATTGCGGCCGCACCTTCAGCTTCAAAGCCCATCATTTTTGGTAAATTGTTAATTATTCCATTTTGATGATATTCCTTGTAACCTTTCCAATAAGCGGTTATATTTCCTGCGTTTCCAACTGGAATAAAGTGATAATCAGGAGCTTGCCCAAGTGCATCACAAATTTCAAATGCGCCTGTTTTTTGTCCTTCAATTCTGTATGGATTAACAGAGTTTACAAGGGTTATAGGATATTCTTCTGAAATTTTTCGAACAACCTCAAGAGCTTGGTCAAAATTACCTTGAATTGCAATGATTTCAGCACCATACATCATCGCCTGAGAAAGTTTTCCAAGTGCGATATAACCATCTGGAATTAACACATAGGTTTTCAAACCTGCTTTTGCACCATACGCAGCAGCTGAAGCACTTGTATTACCAGTAGATGCGCAAATTATGGCATTTGAACCTTCTTCTTTAGCCTTTGTAACTGCCATAGTCATGCCACGATCTTTAAAACTTCCAGTTGGATTTGAACCTTCAAATTTCAAATAAATTTCTGCGTCTAATTCCAGTTTTTTTGCCAAATTATCGGCTTTTATAAGTGGAGTATTACCTTCGTTTAAAGTTACAATCGGTGTAAATTCATTTACTGGTAAATATTTTCTGTATTTGTCAATTAAACCTTTATAATATGTCATTTTTAGCCTTTCTAAGCGTTAATTCTAATCATACTTGCCAATTCTTTTACACAACTATGTTGCGCAAAATCTTCTTTAAGTTCTTTTATCAACTTTTCTTTAAATTTATCAGTAACAATAACGATTTCGGCAGTATTATTTTCTTTAATTTCTTTCATCAAAATTGATTCAATGCTAATTTTCTTTTCTGCGAAATGTTCTGTTATATCTGCAATTCCACCGATTTTATCATTTGCAATCAATCGTAAATAATATTTGTTTTCAGTTTCTTCAATAGAAATCATATTTGCTTTAGTGTCATGTGCAGGTTTACAGCGCATCATAGGCAAGATATAATCCGTTGTGCCGATTTCTCGAGCTATTGACAAAATATCTCCTACAACAGAGCTTGCAGTTGGAAATTCGCCAGCCCCAGGGCCTGAAAGTGTTATTTTACCAATAGGAGAACCAGTTAAAGTTACAGCATTTGTTACATAATCTATATGAGCAAGTGTTTCTTTTTTATCAACAAACATAGGGTGAACACGTACGTCAGCATTGTCATTTTCGTCAATTGTCGCGTATGCAACAAGTTTAATCTTGTAGCCAAGCTCATTTGCATATTTAATATCTTCTTTTTGAATACGTGAAATACCTTCTCTATAAACATTTTCAAGTTTTACACGCCTGTTAAAAGTAATAGTTGCAAGAGTTGTAAGTTTATAAGTTGAATCAAAACCTTCAACATCACCCGTTGGATCAGCTTCGGCATAACCCAATTCTTGCGCCTCTTTCAAAACTGTTTCATAAGACGCACCATTTACGTCCATATTTGTTAGAATATAATTTGTTGTTCCGTTTAAAATTGCTTCAATTTTGGTAATTTTATTACCTGCAAGGATTGTTTTAATCGGCATTATAAGAGGAATACCACCTGCAATCGCAGCTTCATATAAAATTACGACATTATATTTTTCCGCATAATGAAAAAGTTCTTCACCATGCTTAGCTAAAAGCTCTTTATTTGCAGTTACGACATGCTTACCATTTTCAATAGCTTTTTTAATTAGTTCATAAGCAGGGTGCACGCCCCCCATTAACTCTGCAACAATCTCTATTTCAGGGTTATTAACGACTTCTTCGGGATTGGTGGTTAGAATAGAGTTATCTAAACCTTCAATATTGCGCGGTTTTGAAATGTTTTTAACCGCAATCTTAACAACTTCAACATCTGGAAAATTTTTTAAAGTTTTAAAAACTCCAGAACCTACTGTTCCTAAACCAATTAATCCAATTTTTGTCTTTTTCATAATAAAACCTTTAAATTTCTACAATTTTATTTTACAATATAGATGCATTAAGTGCAAATTTTTTAAAATTTTAATAAGCCGATATAGCTCAGTTGGGCGTGGCGAGTTTACGGAGCCGAAGTTAGATTTAGGCTCTACCAACTGGTTTTACAATTGAATACTTTTTAAGCCGACATAGCTCAGTTGGTCGCGGCGAGTTTACGGAGCCGAAGTTAGATTTAGGCTCTACCAACTGGTTTTACAATTGAATACAAATAATATTTACGCCGACATAGCTCAGTTGGTAGAGCAACTCATTCGTAATGAGTAGGTCGGGGGTTCAAGTCCCCCTGTCGGCTAAAGTTATTTAAAGAATCTTTCCACCAAATAATGACAAAGTTTCCAAATTTGCAAACGTAATTTTACAAACTAAATTCATTTCTATTTTATTCACTTTGCAAATATTTTTGGTCAATAAACTTATGAATAAATTTTATATCATCAGAGGTTAAATTATCTAAATTTGTAGTTATTTCAGATTTCATATCCTCAATTGTTTTAAAATGATTAAAATTAAAAAGAGCCTGCAAATCAACTTTTAATGTATCCGCAATTTTTTCAATAGTTGGCAATGACGGAAAATGACGACCGCTTTCAATTCCACTAAGCGTCGTAATATCTATATTTATAATTTCAGAAAGCTGTTCTTGTGTATAATTAGCTTGTTTTCTTAGTTCTTTAATTCGTTTGCCAAGTAATTTTTTATTGTTCATAATTACCTCTTTTAATCATGATAGGCTAATAAACGAAATAAAATAATAGTAAATAGTTCATAGTTTTTGATTAAAATATGTAAATATTTCATAATTTGTTGTATTTTATTCATATTTTCTTGATAAAGTATAGATATATTACATAAATTTTTATAAATGGAGAAAAACAAGAGTGCATTTATTTAGTTTTAAAAATGTAAAGATTTCAAAATTAAGCGTAGTAATTCCAGAAAAAGCAGGAGTATAATTATGCTAAATTTTAAGAAAGAGCAAATTTATATAGTAACAGGTGCTTCATCAGGTATTGGCGAAGCTACTGCTATACTTTTAAACGAACTCGGTGCAACAATTGTTGGCATTGGTAGAAATCAAGAGCGTTTAGAGGCAATGAAAGCTAAATGCAAATATCCTGAAAATGTGTTTTTAGAACAAAAGGATTTGACCGAAGATATAGAAGGTTTACCAAAATATGTAAAAGAATTAAAAGATAAATACGGTAAATTTTCAGGCATGGCATATTGTGCGGGAATTGGTGAAATTAAACCTTTACAAATACAAGATTATCAAAGTTTGCAAAATTTGTTTAATATAAATTATTTCGCTCCAATTATGATGACAAAAGGTTGTGTCGATAAAAGAAACAATATTGGAGAAGGTACCTCGATTGTTGCAATATCTTCGATTGCTTCCTTATGTAGTGATAAAGGTCATATTGCCTACTCTGGTAGTAAAGCTGCACTTAATGCGTCAATGAATGTAATTGCACATGAAGTATCAAATTTTAAAATTAGGGTTAACACAGTTTTACCTTCTAACATAAAAACACCGATGACGGCTCTAGGTGGAGAAGGTTATGAAGAATCACAAAAAAACTTGTATCCGTTCGGTTTTGGTGAACCTAATGATGTAGCAAATATGGTTGCATATTTGTTGTCAGAGAAATCAAAATTAATTTCTGGACAGAATTATGTAATAGATAGTGGCGGATTACTTTAGGATTTATTTAATAATTATTGCAGTTGCAACTGCATATTTTTTTGAATGCGATAAAGAAATCTTTACTTCAATATTTGGCAATTTTTCTATAACTATGTAAGGAACTCCGTTTTCCTTATTCAATACTTCTATGTCTTTCAAATAAACATTGGATATATTTAAAGAATAAAGAGCTTTAATTGTTGCTTCTTTTGCGCAAAAACGAGCGCACAAATGTTGAGAAGGTATGCCTTTTGAAAAACAATATTCTAACTCTTTTTCTGTAAAAATATGATTGAAAAAATGTTTATCTTTTTCTGGAGTTTTACCTTTAAATCTATCTATTTCTTCAATATCAGTACCGATATATATATTGTCGTTATTCATTTTTTAAACTTTCATACACAATATTTAAAGTTTTTTCAATTTTATCAGCAGAAATATTTAACAATTTCTTTTCTTCTTCAGAAATTTCAAGCGGAAGTACAAACTTTACTCCATTGTAATCAATTAAACTTGGCAAACTTATTGAAATATCTTTGTTTAAAACGCTTCCAGCCATTATACTTGAAACACTAGCCGTAATATTTCGACGGTTTAAGATTGCATCAGCAATATGGCAAACACAAGTTGAAATACCATAATAAGTCTTACCTTTTCCTTTAATGATTTCTGTACCCATATTTAAAACTTTTTGCGCCATTTTTTGTTTAATTTCTTCATTGAATACTAAATTTTCGATTTTACAAAATTCTTCGATTGAAACATTTGCAATTTTTACTTCATTCCAAAGTGGCGTTTGCGAGTTACCATGCTCCCCAACAACAGTCGCAGAAATAAATTCTGGCGATAATTCCACATAATCAGAAATAATGTTAATTAATCTTGAACTGTCTAAAATACAACCTGTACCGAAAATTCTACCTTTTGGCAAATCAAGCACATGTGCATAATAATGTGTTAAAACATCAACTGGATTGGCTACAATTAAAATAACTCCTTGATTGTAATATTTTTTTATTTCCTTTGCGATACCTTCAGAAATTTTAATGTTATCAGAGGCCATATCTAATCTTGTTTCGTTTAAGCGTCGGTTACGACCAGCTGTAATTATTATTAAATCACTATCTTGAATATCTTTATATTCTCCACAATAAATTTTTGCACTTCCCATATTTGGAATTCCATGTCGAATGTCAAGCATTTCTGCATTTGACACTTCCTCTTTTGAATCAATTAAAACAATCTCTCTTGCTATATCTTTTAACATTAATGAGTATGCAATTCCTGCACCTACATAGCCTGTACCAATAATTGCTATTTTTTTGTTATAATTTCTACTATTTTGTTTTAATTTATCCTTTAACATAAATTGACCTCTCTCGATAATTCTTTTATTAAATCATGACCGTCCCAATTTGAACTAATATCCATTGCTTTTCCTATTGGAACAATTCTGTCAATACCTCTTAAATTATGATTAATTATATCTTTTCGCAATTCTTCTGCGCTAATGCCAAAATATGTAATAGTTTGATATTTATCGGTTACAATTTTAAATAGCTCATCATAATTTTTTAAAGAATATTCATAAAAATATCCACCCTTACCTCGAATATTTTCAACATTTTCTAAAGAATTTAATTCACTTCTGTATAATAAATTTGTTCGATATGAAGTTGTACCAATATTGTCAAACATAATCGCATCTTCACATAATTTTGTATATTTATCTACACAAATAGCATCTTGTAGAGGATATTTTATTTGCGCATAATCATATATGTAATCCCAAAATTTATCACGAGCTTCCTTATTATCATTTACCCAGTAAATTAATTGTGGAGATGAACAAGCATTTTGATCCATTAAATATGTATCAACATAAAATTTCTCCGCTAGAGTTTTCATTTCATCTTCTGATGCCTCATTAATTTTATTTGCGTCAATGATACAAATTGAATATCTATCAGGGAATGTAATATCAATACACCTTGGTTTTGTTTCCAAGGCTTTAAACATTTTTATAGTTTTATCCCCCCCCCAAATCATTCTACAATCTGCATTTTTAGAGAATTCTTCGCTTATTTCATTTGAACGCTCGTATTTTACAAACGCAGTTCTTTTTTCAATTTCTGGATAATTTTTTAATACTTCTTTTATTAAATCGCAGATAAAATCAACTTGTGGAAAATCTTTGCTGGAAAGCCTTACAATATTTGAATTGCCTGCTAATAAACCAAAAAAGTAAGAAAAAATTGAATTAATCGGAATATTTGATGGCGCAATATGGAAGCATAGCCCTCGACCTAATCTATTTTTATCAGAATAATTTTCTTTAATTTTTTGAATATTTGCTTTTCTACACCAGAATGCAAGCGCAGATAAATCAGTAAATTCCCTGATTTTTGGAGATTTCATTAATCTTGTTGAAATCTCATTTAAAAAGCTGCAAACTTCTTCACAACAAGGTTGCATTGGGATATTAAGGATATTTTCATTGCCTATTACATAATTAATGTTTTTCATAAGTATCTGAACACCCCCTAATTTCTGCATTTTTTATTCTTCCTAAAATGGTGAAATATTTACCTTTTCTTCCGCAAGGACAATCATCTTCACCTAAAATTATTCCCTCATCTTCAGTTAAAAGTGAATGTCCAGGGTATGATTCTGGAAGTAAAGAACAAACTTGAATTAAACCTTTTTCCCCATTTTGTGCGATTGAAAAATCTTTAGGGTTCCGTATTATTACATCAGAAAAGATGCTCGCATGCAAATGCCCGTATTCACATTCCATATAAACACAACCAGTTTGCTCAACCATACCGTAATAATCGTGAACAGATTTAATTCCACAAACATCATTCAAGGATTGTTTATATTCTTCTTT
>CAKUXD010000040.1 GCA_934699705.1 uncultured Candidatus Melainabacteria bacterium | reverse complement strand
TAAAATTTGGGCAGGGGTGGATTCGAACCACCGTAGACTCGCGTCGACAGATTTACAGTCTGTTGCCTTTAGCCACTCGGCCACCGACCCATGTCTAAATGCCTTTGACGAGATTTGAACTCGTGGCCTCTCCCTTACCAAGGGAGTGCGCTACCCCTGCGCCACAAAGGCTCGAGGGGGTATCAACAAACAAGCCGGCAATAGGAATCGAACCTACAACCTACGGTTTACAAAACCGTTGCTCTACCGTTGAGCTATGCCGGCGTGTCTGTTGACGTAATCAATTATAATAAAGAAAAAAAAATCTGTCAACTGAAAATTTTGACTTTTTGAAAAATTTCATTATAAAGTTTCATGAAGTCATTCATTCGTATGAGATTTCAACGATTTACTCTAATTTTACTTAATTTAATCCGATTACACAAATATATCAAATTAGCGAGGACGGTATTATGAGAATTAACGGCGGTGTACAACTTAACGAAAATGGTTTAAAGACAGCTATTCGTGCTATGCAAGTTCAAACAGCTTTAATGGCTAACGTGAGTGATAACGTTAACGGCTTTGATAAAGTTGGTTATCAACGTAAAGAAGCGGTCGTTTCTTCTTTTACTGAATTCCTTGGTATTGACGGTTTATCAACTGTTGTTGATGATACTGTTGGAAGATTGAGCATGACTGATAATCCTTTAGATTTAGCTATGGCTTCTAAAGGCTATTTCCAAATTCAAACTCCAGACGGTATCAGAATGACTCGTGATGGTCGTTTTAAAGTAGATGTTGATGGTAATTTCTTAGATTTAGAAGGTAATCAAGTTCTATCTAATACTGGGGTTCCAATTAAATTTGATATTATCCCTAAAAGTCCTAAAGACGTAGTTGTTAATACAAGAGGTGCAATAAGCATTTTAGATAGAAAAACTAAAAAATTAAAACATGTTGCAAATCTTGGTATTGTTGACCAAAACGGTGCGGGCATCATTAATCCTCAAGTTCAACAAGGTTATAGCGAATTTTCAAACGTAGCGTTACAAAATGAATTTATGAGTTTAATGCCAGTAAAAAGAACTTTTGAAGCTAACAGACAAATGTTTTTAATTGAAAACTCAAACTTACAAAAGACAATAAGTCAATTAGGTCAAGCATAGAGAATAAGTTTTAAGCGAGGGTAATAATTATGTATAATTTACAAGGAATAATTAGAAAAAATATTAATAACGCAAGTAGCATGTTTGAAAGACTAGGCTATGTAGGCAATAATTTCGCAAATTATAGCACAAATGGTTATAAAGCAGTTCGATTTGAACAAACATTATCAGATGAAGGCTACGTTAGCGGAACGTTAAGAACAGATTATCAAAAAGGTTCATTAAAAGTTACAAGCAACCCTTATGATGTAGCAATCGACGGTGAAGGTTTTATTCCTGTTGTTTCTCCAGATGGCGAAGTTGCTTATACTCGTGATGGTTCTTTCAAAAGAGGCAAAGGCGGATACTTAATGACTAACGATAACTGGATTGTTGGCGCTGGCATTAAAATTCCTGCAAATATTTACAAATTTCAAATCAAAGAAGACGGTAGAGTTTTTTCTTACGAATCGCCTCAAGATAGTAAAGGTAAATGTTTAGGAACTATTCCTATCGTTCAATTTGATTGTTGCGAAGGTTTGCAACAAGATTCTCACGGTAACAGAGTTTGGCAAACTTCTGAATCAGGTGAACCGCAATTAGTGAAAAATCATAACTATATCAAACAACATTATTTAGAAAATTCTAATACAAATATCTATACTTCAGTAAATGATATGTTAAGATTAAACGCTTCAATGTTAGCGAGCATGTCAGTTTTAAAAGTAACAGATGATATGTATAACAAATCAATTAACATCAGAGAATCATAGTTTGTAATTAGAAAAGTATAGCGAGGTAATAAAAATGGTTGCATTTAATCCAGTTGACAGTTTTGCAAGAACATCTCAAATCTTGGGATTGGTAGCAAAAAGACAAAAATTATTAACAGAAAACGTAGCAAACGTAGATACACCAAATTATGTTAGACAAGATATCGATTTTTCATCATACCTAGGAAACGCAAATGGTCCAATGGAAACAAAATTATCAAGAGAAATGGGTTCAACAAAGATTGTTTCTCAAGATGCAGGTGTAGGCGTTAATGTAGCTGATGAATTAATCGGCATGCAAGAAAATTCATTAATTTATACAATGGCAACACGTCGTATGTCTAATGTAATTAATATGATGAAGACTGTAGTTAACGTAGGAAAATAACGATATATAATTTGTAAGAATTATAAACAAAAGCGAGGTATAAAATGGGCATATTAGATTCAATGTATATAGGTTCAAATGCATTAAAAGCACATGGTAACAGATTAGATGTTCACGCAAAGAACATTGCAAATATTGATACTCCTAATTATGTTAGAAAAATACCTGTTTTAAACACAATTAAAGGTGATTCTTTCAGCGCAATTTTGAATAACATGCAAGACGGAACTTTTGGTTTATCTTCAACTGGTGCATTACAAGGCGGAGTTTCTTACGGTGGTATTGTAGAAGATCCAACTTTAGGTGAAAGAATTTATAAACCTGGACACCCAGATGCTGACGCAAATGGTTATATTAGAAGTTCAAACGTAAATGCAATGGTTGATATTGCAGACGCTATGATGGCACAAAGAGCTTATGAAGCCAACCTTGCAGTTATGAATATTACAAAATCAATGGCTTTAAAAGCTACTGAAATTGGAAAATAATAAGATTATATATGGATAAAAAGGCGCGATTTGAAATTTTCAAATCGCGCCTTTTTACATATTTTATTTTAACCCTGAAGTATCAGTTATCCCAATTAAATTAAAGTGAGATAAATATTGTTTCATAGACATGGTAATTGTATGAGAAGTGTCATGTGGATTAATCAAGGTTATGGAATCTGCGCTAACAGATTTGATTGAGTAAGCATGGGCATTATAAATTTTTACTCGTTCGCCTTTTTCGTTGTGAGCTACAATATCGTTTGGATTAACGTTTCCAGACATACCTGTAACTGCGGCTTTGTTTTTCATTTTTGTTTGTAGTAAATAGTTTACCCCTGCATAAACACCTCTAGTTCCAGCCAATTCTTGAGTTTTATTTGGATCACCTAAAAGTTTTAAGGCTTGGCCAACTGTATTTCCGTCGATATCTGCTGAGCCTTCTGGAACGGTTTCTCTGAAGTATCTATCCATTGCAATCTCTAATGCTCTTACATCAGTATCGCCAGTTGATAATTCGTTAGAGCATTTTAAATCTCTAGCCGTAACTGTATATTTTTTGCCAACACCTTTAAGAGTAACAGTAGCATTGCCATTTGCGTCTACTTTTACAGCGTTATCAAGAATTTTTTTGCCTTCAGGAGTCATAGAAAGTGATTGGATACCTGCTAATAACCAGCAATCACCAGTATTACCTTGCTTGAAGTTCATGTCGATTTTTCCGTTAGGTCTTGCTGGAATTGCTGTTTTTAATGTGTCTGAACGGTTTATAATCTTTTTGAAATCTGCTTCTAATCGTTTAACATTAATTGCATCTAAGCCTGCGTTATTATCATACTTAGCAATTAATTTTTTCATGTTTGGTACAACATCATCAGAACGTTGTTGCCCGTAATCAGCAGTCTTTTTACCACATTCTACTAAATGTTCTAAACATTTTTTCTTTTGTTCGTTTGTTAAATGAGGTGTTTGGTTTATTAACGTTGATAATGGCATTCCTGCACCTTCAAAAGAACGAAATGCTAGTTTGTAGTTATCTGGACTAATACAGTGTACTAATTTAACTATATTTTCATTATTTGCTTTTGATGAATTTTTTGACGTTAAACCTCTAAATAATCCGACAATAGTTTTTTCGTTATATTCTCTGCGCATTTCTTCTGTTATAAATGGAATAGGTACGTCAGGAGTTTTCTTCTTCCAAGGGTTTGGAAATTGTGGTTTAAAACCGAAATTACCGTCGAAAATAGAAGGGATATTATTTTCTTTTGGTCTTAAAGGTCCTTTCCCTGGAGTGTAACCGTCAAATAGATTTATATCTTTTGTGTTGTCTTTAGCTTGTGTTTGTGTACCTTGTTTAGGTTTATTTTTATTAGCTTTATCTGTATTTACATTAACATTATAAAATTCAGTCATACACATACCCCCTAGTAATTTCTCAATCTCACTATTTTTATTACGGATAATAAAATGCAAAACTTTAATTTTATTTTAAGTTTTGTAAACAATGTAAAAAAATATAAAAATATGTAAAATCCTATACAACCATGCTTAATCCATTATGCTAACATAAAAAAAGATTAAAATATTAATCAAATTTTATGTCAAAGAATAGTTTAGAAAGGAGAATGACATGAAAAAATTATTTGCAACTTTAGCTTTATTAGCAGTTATGGCAATGCCAGCAGTAGCATCTGAACCATTTGGTATTGTTTATCAAGATACAACTCATCAATTATTAGGTTCTGGTTCTGTAGCTCCAGCTAAAATGGGTACAGCAACTTGCACATCTTATTTTGGTATCGTTGCATTAGGCAACTGCAGTGTTAAACAAGCTATGCAAAATGGTAGAATTAATTCATTGTCGCATGCTGACCAAGCAACTAAAAACATTTTAGGCTTCAAAAAAGTTACAACAAGAGCTTTTGGTCAATAATTAATTAAATTGATTAATTAAAAAATAGGCGCGGACAAATAAAATTTGTCCGCGCCTATTTTATTGATATATATTATATGAGGTGTTTGAATATTTCTTTAGCAATTTTTCCATGTTCACATGCTTCAAAATGAAGTCCATCAATTTTTGAGGGAGTTACAATTTTATTCAAATCAATAAAATCACATTTTTGTTCTTTTGAAATTTTATAATAAATTTCTGCTAAGTTTTTAGATTTTTCTATTGAGGTTTTGTCAAAAAGACTGGCAAATATTGGGCTTTTTAAAACATCGTCAGTTAGTTCTGTTGGCGCAATTAAAATTATTTTAATATTTGGTAATTTATTTTTTATTAAGCTAATTAATTCTGAAATTCCATTTTTAATATCTTCAAAAGAAACATTATATTGAAATTGTAAATCATTAATACCAACAGAAAGGATTACAATATCTATGTTTGGGCTTAATAATTCAGGAAGAATTTTATAACCAGTAAACATTTCACCTGCCGGATTGTTTGAAAAAGCAGTTCTGTTATTACAACCTGCTTCTATGATGTGAAAATTATTTTTGATTAAATTTTGTAAAATTCCAGTCCAACGAAAAGATTTGTTAAATCTTGAACCATTTAATGGATTAAAGCCAAAAGTATTGCTATCACCGAAACATAAGATATTTTTCATAAATTAATTATATCAAAAAATTTATAAAAATTAAAAATATTCATTATTACATTGCTAGTATTTTTTTGTGTGTTATAATCTTTTTTAAAAATGGAGAATATTAAGATGTCATTATTGAAAAAGATTGATTCACCATACGACTTAAAAAAATTATCTATAAATGAAATGAAAGCCTTATCTCAGGAAGTTAGAGAAGGGATTTTAAACAGAGTACACAAAATAGGTGGACATTGTAGTCCAAATTTGGGTATTGTAGAAGCAACAATAGCTTTACATTATGTGTTTAACTCTCCTATTGATAAATTTATTTTTGATGTTTCGCACCAATGCTATACACACAAAATGTTAACTGGTCGAAAATCAGGATTTATCGGGGATATAATGAAAAATATTTCAGGATTTTTTAACCCTTCTGAATCTGAGCATGATACGTTCGTTTTAGGGCATACTTCAACATCTTTAAGCCTTGCGTCTGGTGTTGCAAAAGCTCGTGATATAAATGGTGAAAATTATAATGTTATAGCGCTTATTGGAGATGGTTCGTTAAGTGGTGGCGAAGCCTTTGAAGGTTTAAACAATGCAGCCATGCTAAATAGCAATTTTATTATTATTGTTAATGATAATGAAATGTCTATTTCTGAAAATCAAGGTGGTTTATACCAAAATTTGAAAGAATTAAGAGATTCAAACGGAGCATGCCAAAATAATTTCTTTAAAACTTTTGGGTATGAATATCATTATTTAGAAAATGGTAATAATCTTGAAGAATTAATTGACTTGTTTAACAGCGTAAAAGATACTAATAAACCTGTTGTTCTTCATATTCATACTTTAAAAGGAAGTGGCTATATTCCAGCAATTGAAAACAAAGAAATGTTCCATAACACAATATCTGGCAGAATTAACGGTAAAACTCCAGTTATTCCAAATGATTTGCCAGAAACTTATGGAAGTATAACAACAGATTTTATTTTGAAAAAGCATGAACAAGATAAATCAATTGTAGCAATTACTGCCGCAACTCCAGGTGGTGTAAGTTTTACAAAAGATTTTAGACAAAAAATGGGTGATGCTTACATTGACGTTGCGATTTCAGAAGAACATGCTATGGGCTTTACTTCAGGTTTGGCAAAAAATGGTGCAAAACCTATTTTTGCAGTTCAAAGTTCATTTGTTCAAAGAACTTATGACCAAATATCACAAGATATTGCTTTAAATAATTCTCCTGTTACTGTAATTGTTCATTGTGGTGGCATGTCGGGAATTGACATGACTCACTTGGGTACGTTTGATATCTCTATGATTAGTAATATTCCTAACATAGTTTATCTTGCTCCAACAAACAAAGAAGAATACTTGAGCATGCTTGATTGGTCTATTGAACAAGTTGAGCACCCTGTATTTATCAGAGTTCCTTTAGGAGCGCCAGTTGTTTCAGGTAAAATAGATAAAACAAATTATTCTGTAATAAATAAATATCAAACAGTAAAAGAAGGTTCTGATATTGCGATAATCGGCTTAGGTACATTCTTTACTTTGGGCGAAAAGGTTTATAATAGATTAAAACAAGCTGGATTTAATCCAACTTTGATAAACCCTAAATTTATTACAGGTCTTGATGAAAATTTACTAGAAGACTTGAAAAATAAACATAATGTTATTATTACTTTAGAAGATGGTATTCTTGACGGCGGTTTTGGTCAAAAAATTGCAAGTTTTTATGGTTCTTCTGAAATGAAAGTCTTGAATTACGGTGGTAAAAAAGAATTTACAGATAGAGTAAATGTAAACGACCTATATGAAAGATATAGATTAACTCCAGATTTAATTTTTGAAGATGTAATGAAATTACAATCTGGAAGTTTACTTTACGCGTAAATATCTAAAAAATATATAATTAAAAAGGTGGCGCGAACAATTTATAAATTGTTCGCGCCACCTTTTTATTGTCTTGAAAATTATAAAAACGCAAAAAAAAAGACCTTACGAATAAGGTCTGTCCGTTTAAATAAGAAGAGAGAGCTTTATATTATTAATAAATACATTATGCAACAAAATATTGCTATTGGCAAGATTATTTTTAACTTATGTAAAGAATTATTTGTAAAAAGGGCTTTAAGTTTAAGGAAATTGTGTTATTATAGACTAGTAAGAAAAAACATAATATAAGGAGATTCAATCATAGCAGGCGAAGATAAATACGGTCAAAAGAAAGACAGTAAAGATAAAGTAATGATGAACGAACGGATTCGTGCGAAAGAAGTTAGATTAATCGGCGAAGATGGAACAAATCATGGCGTAGTTCCAACAACAGAAGCGCTTCAAATGGCAGAAGATGCAGATTTAGACTTAGTGTTAATTAATCCTAACCAAGAACCTCCTGTGGCAAAGATATTAAATTACGGAAAATATAAATACGAAGTTGAAAAGCGAGCAAAAGAAGCTAAAAAGAAACAACATACCGTAGATGTAAAAGAAGTAAAAATTAGATATAAAATTGATACGCATGACTATCAAGTTAGAATAAATAATATAAAAAAATTCATCGCACAAGGCAATAAAGTAAAAATTGTTGTAATGTTGAGAGGTCGTGAAATGCAACACTCAAAACTTGCATTTGACTTAGCAGACAGATTTGTTGAAGACTTAAAGGATGAACCATTAACAATCGAAAAGAAACCTCAAATGGAAGGTAGAAACGTAACATTGTTATTAGGACCTCAAACAAAAGAAGGTAACAAATAAATAGAAAACGTAAGTTTTAAAATAAATAAAACTTGACGAAAAAAATTTATAATGTAAAATAGACATACAGGCATTTCGCGTTAAAGAGCGCATGCCGCGTTAGCTCAGTAATGGTGAGCGAAGCGGAACCGAAGTTCAATATAGTTAGGGCTTGCTCTGACAACTGAGCTCGGGAAAGAAAAATTTAATAGAACGCATGCCGCGTTAGCTCAGTAACGGTGAGCGAAGCGAAACCGAAGTTCAATATAGTTAGTGCTTGCTCTAACAACTGAGCTCGGGAAAGAAAAATTTAATAGAACGCATGCCGCGTTAGCTCAGTTGGTAGAGCAAGGGACTGAAAATCCCTGTGTCCTTGGTTCGATTCCGAGACGCGGCACCACTTAAAAAGACCTATAAAGGGTCTTTTTTATTAGCGTTTTGGAATCTCACCATACTCGCTTACAGCTCGTGTTGGTTCTCCCCTCTCACAAAACTTGACATTTAGTCAACTTTTGCTCGGCAGAGTGAGACGCGGCACCACTTTGAAAGACCTGTAAAGGGTCTTTTTTATTAGCGTTTCGGAATCTCACCATACTCGCCTTCAGCTCGTTTTGGTTCTCCCCTCTCGCAAAACTTGACATTTAGTCAACTTTTGCTCGGCAGAGTGAGACGCGGCACCACTTTGAAAGACCTATAAAGGGTCTTTTTTTATTAGCGTTTCGGAATCTCACCATACTCGCCTTCAGCTCGTTGTATTGGAAAGCATGATTTGGTTTGTACGGGTAAAACGATTTAATTGAGCAACGCATTGTTATTAGTGGATTTCAATGATATATTTACGTTGTACGGATAAAGTGAGTGTAGATTATCAGATAGTTTGAGAAAACTCGATGGGAAGTTTGAGAAATTTCTCATTTTTACCTTAATTTTAGGGAAAACTTATCAAACTCTCTGATATAAATTCTCAAAATAAGTGATAATGTTTCTAAAACTTAATGATACAAAACTTGTTAAAAATCTTGTTGCTTTATCTTTCAATAGTATTCATTGTATTAATAAAGTTTATACCTCAATTTTTGATTTTTCAAAATCTTTAAAAATTTTATTTTCGTATAATAATTCAACCGGATTTATACCACTAAATTTTCTTCGTAAAACCCCAGAATGATTATATGTCCAAGATTTTGCCTCTTGAAGACAGTGTGCAACAAGCCCACTACAAATAAAAGTTTGTTTTCCAATTCTATTTACACATAAATGATCCCAAAGTTTATCTTTGGTTATCAAGTCAATAATATGTCCTGTAAATAGCCCTCTGCCAAGACTCATAAATATCGCTTTTGCAGAATACGGAGCACCAACATTATCTTTTGCTGTTTTTATAATTTCATTTGCAATAATATTATTGTACTCCTTTGGTTCTCTTATAATAATATCAAATTCATCACTCTCAAAGTATTTTGATAATGGCGAAACAACCACCCCTTTATCCATAAGTGCTTCGACACATTCGTGTTCATTTATAATGATTAATGCATGAGTTGCTTCTATTTTATCTTTTTTATCATATTTAGTTCCCCATTTTATTAATTTGGCAACTTTTGAATTATTATTTGAAAAACCAATATATCCGACATTATAATTAATTCCAAATTTCGGAATTTCATTTACAAGTTTATAACTACCATCTTTCTCTATGTAAACACTTTTTAATCCCATTACTTTTCCTTTCATACTCTTATTTAATTTATGCACCATCCCCTTATTAAATAATAAATTAAAATATCTAATTGTATATTAGACACCTGGCTAGATTTTTTAAATTTAATATTTTTTTATAAACTTAGTATAAAACAACAATATGTCAGATATGGACATATTTATTTGCAAAACTGTTTTATCTTCTAAATTAATAAAATATGCACATGGACAAAGATTAGTATTTTCAAGTAATAATCTAGCAGAAACCGTAAATGTATCAATAGAAAAATGGAAAAATTAATTTAACTTAATTGTTTTTTGTTTGATAATTTTGTAATCTTGCTGTTTATTTAGTTCGTAAGGTATGGTAACTTCGTTATCATAATTTTTTAAATCATAATTACAATAATCACCAGCTTTATTACATTTAAGATATTTTTTATCATATTCATTAACAAGCTTTTGGTGTAAAGCTGTGTTATATGAATCTTCCCACACAGTAAAAGTAATTTCACCACCAGTTATAGTATCTGGCACAGCAAAAACTGGGCTACATAATAAAGATATTAAAGTAAAAATTAAAAACGTATTTTTCATATTCTTATTATTTATCATTCCTTTCTAATTTTCAATCGTTGGCTTATTTAAGGTGTCGGGTAATATCTTTGTTACCGTCTGCGTTGTAAAATTGGTTATTTATCCAATGGCCTATAAATTCTTTATTGGCACTATATAAATAAGATTCAGTAGAAGATACAACAAGGTTTATATTTATCAATTTACCTTTTATATCGTAAGCCATTGTTTTATATGGGTAAGAGCCTTTGAAGTTATTTATTTCGTACTTTAATAATTTGCCCGTTGGAGAATAGTAATATTTTTTAGCGGGCGAATCGTCATATTGAATGCCGTAAAAAGCAAGTTTTTTGTATTCATAAAACGGAATTATTTTACGGGGTTTATAAAAATCATCGTGGGTTATACCGGAACGAATACAAGACAAAGTATTAATAAAATAATTCGGATCTTTTTTATCGTTGTAAAATTCTTGCGGTGAAATTTTTAAAGCTGCGTTATCAAAAGCAATTTTACGGGCTTTTTCTATGGTATATTCTATGCTACCTTGTAAAACAGTAGCCATTGATGACGTATGAGTAAAGAATAATGTTATTAAAACTAAAATAAGTATTTTAAATAATCGCATAAATTTGCTCCATATATAATTTACATTTATATTATAAATTATACTTACGTCAGTTATGGACACAAATAAAAAGCGAGTAAAAAAATACTCGCTTTTCCAGTATAAACCTTCTACTACTCACTAATTTAACTTAATCCTGATAATGAACGCATTACCAAATCTACATCTTGATTTTCTAGTTCCTGAATAATATGCAAGTACGTTTTTTGAGTTGTTGTCATGCTTGAATGACCAAGTCTTCTTGCTACACTTGCAATTGAAACTCCAGCAAAAAGTAATAATGATGCATGGGTATGTCTTAAGCCGTGGATTGAAATAATTGGGATTTTTAATCGTTTGCAATGTCGTTCTAATATCCCATTAACCGTTGAATTATAAGGCTTTTTACCTGATTCTACAAATATCGGCAATTCAGCAGGTAAATTTTTTATTAATTCTGAAAATTGTATAACTGTCTGCCAGTCTATTTGAATTTTTCGTACAGAGGACTTATTTTTTGTTGGTAAAAAGCCTCCGTTTTCTTTATAATTCCATGTCTTGCTTATAGATAGAGCTTGGTGTGCAAAATCAAAATCATTTGGTGTTAAGGCTAACGCTTCTGAAAATCTCATACCAGTCTTTGCTATAAGTAAAATTAGCCAATCCCAATTTATTTTATCACCTAAATTCAAATTTACTAAAAGTGTATGTAATTCAAACTGATTAAGATATTTAATCTTTTTGATTTTAGGAGTTTTACCCTTAATGATAGCCTTTCTAGTAGGATCTTTTTCGATAAATCCATCATCGACCGCATCAAGAATAGCCCCTTTTAATTGATGATGGAAGTCCATAGTTGTCTGACGTTCGTGCATTTCTGCATAATCGTTTAACAATTGTTGATATGTTATTCTTGTTAAATCACATATCATAAGTGTTGGGATAAGTTTTTTTAACCATTGGTATGTCATTAAATACTTATCCATTGTAACTTTTCGGATTGCTCCTTCTTTGTAAATACTAATCCATCTTGCATAATATTCGCAAAATAAATCAGTATTTTGTGTTGAATTCAACATAAAATACGTCTCCTTTTTATTTTTATGGTTTATACTGAGTAAAAAATACTTACGCTGATGAAGAGTGATAAGAGTGTCTAATGCTTTAAAAAAGGTTCCTACCTTTTCTTGTTCATTACTCT
>CAKUXD010000039.1 GCA_934699705.1 uncultured Candidatus Melainabacteria bacterium | reverse complement strand
TTTAACATTTGATTATTAAATTCTTCTGTGAATGTAAAATCGGCGTGATAACGCCAACGGCAACTATTGCATGTGGAATTAATGATACAAAAAGTCAATCTGTCATCCAGAGATGATATTCAACTGCACTGAATACAATCGTTTCAAATAAATAAATGGCAATAAAAATTTTGTCATTGTGCTCATTGTTAGCAAAATAGCATATTGTAAACCATACTGAAGCCGTTGCGGCTATTACAAAACATAATCTTAAAAGCATTAATTATTTTCCTCTTGAATCAAGTGTTCATAACCTTAGTTACTAATTTTCACGACAAACTATTTATTACCAATGTATAAGTTTTGCCTTTGTTTAGTTTTGCGTGTCCGCCTCTTATTGGTAAAATTAGTAATCCGGCACCTAAAAAGCAACAACCTATATAACCAACTGGCACAACCCATATTGCTCTATTTGCACCTTTTCTTTGAAGTGTACCGTCTAAAAAATCATTACCTATTTTGAAGTTTCCTATTTCTAAATTTGCAGGAGTTCCAAAGGCTTGATTTTGAGAAATGTTTTCTACTCTTGCGTTTAGTTCTGTTCCTTTTTTATATAAAGTGTTGTTATAAGAAAAATCTTCTGCCAATACAAAAGTTAAACTAGTCCCCTCTTTTAAGTCTCTATTTCTTGTTGTTATGTATTTTTTAGGTTTAATTTTTAACGATACCTTTTGCAAATTTTGAAAATTTACGGGAACATAAGATATCAATTTGACATTTTTATATTGTGAAAGATTTTTATTAGCCAAATCATCAACAATATAGACAGATAGTTTATATGTTTCATTTTTATGTTCATTAATAAATTTTTCAGTTATTAACTCATCTTTTATAATTTGTTTTTTATATTCAACTGTTTTTAGATTTTTGCTTAATGTTTCTTCTACAAAATCATCTGTTACTATTGCAAAAGAAACATTACTAGCAAAAAATATCATTGTTAAAAATAATGCTAAACATTTTTTCATCGTGCAATATCCTAGTTATATTTAATTTTCTTCTTACTGTTTGTTTGAATAGATTGTTTTAATTTTTCTCTATTTTGTTGAGATGTTAGTAAAAAGTTTTGGTAGTAAATATTTTCGGCATATTTGTTATTTGCTAAATATGCAGGATATTTTCTATAAATATATTCATAAACAGTAGCCATTCTACGAGATGTTAGAGGGTGTGTTAAATAATAATCATATCTTGTTTGAGACATAAATTTGTTATAAAGCACAATAATTGCAACAGGATTATATCCGGCTTTTACCATATAATCTACTGCTCTTTTATCAGCCTTTGTTTCATATTTTTTAGATGAAAGTGAGTATTTTAAAGGTGAAAAATACCCCTTGAATGCTCCGTCATAAGAATCAACTGAATGCGAAATTTCATGACTTAAAAGTGCTGCCATTTCATCATCACTATCTACGTAAGCCAACATTCCTTGAGTAACTGTAATTTGTCTATCAGTAAGTCTTGACCAAGCGTTTACAGTTTTGCGATTTGGTTCGTAATAAAAATTTGTACGTTTTTCAATTTTATTTGCATTTAAAATTCTAAAACCAATTTCGTTAATGTATTTTTGTTGATGTCCTACTTTTGTTAAATCTACTTCCATTGAAAATACTGGAATTGCTGTAAATAATGTGATAAATAAAATCAATAACTTTTTCATAAATTAAACTCCTTATACTTCTTTTAGTTATAGTTAGATTATCTAGTAATATTAGTCATTTATAGATAAAAACGCACGCTCAGTTTGTTTATTATAAATCATATTACCACGAAAATATTTTTATGAGCAAACGAGATTTACAAAAGTTTGGAAAAAATCTTAAACATATAAGAATTGAACATGATTTAACACAGCTTGAATTAGCAGAAATTCTTGATATGTCGCCAAATTTTATTGGCATGATTGAGCGTGGGGAAAGAAATACAACGGTTGAAAATGTTTATAAAATTGCTCGCGCATTAAATATAAAGCCCGAAGATTTGTTTAAAGAAAATTAGTAATCTAAAATTTTAATGACCTTTTGAACTTCTGAGTTAATTGTTTTTAAAAGTTTATAATAATCTTCTTTTGATGTTTGTAAATCAGAATCAATAATGGCTGAATCCGAAGAAAGAGCGCCCATTTTTAAGAGCGTTTGAACATTATAAAGTAATAATTTACTGTCAGAAACTTTGTTTTCTAAAACCTTTAGCGATAATTTTGCACACATAAAATTTATGTCCTTTATGTTTGTATTCGTATAACTAGCTGATTCAAGAAATATTTTTAAAATCTCTTAAATGCAATATGCTATTATACCACTCGAACCATCTATTTGTAAACAAAATCCTAAGTTAAGCTAATATAAAATAAGGTTAAATTAAAACAAAGTAAAGTAATAAGTATATTATTAAAATTTCTTTAATATTTAATTATTACGCGTGTTTTGCTCCGCTTTTTTTAGATTTAAGTTTAGCGTCTGTAACATCAACATCACGCGTTAATGGAAGGGGATCATCAGATTTTAATAGTTCCTTATGTACATTTTTCATTTTCGCTGTTGTTTTATACAAATTACTTGTCTTATCTGAACGTTTGAAAGATCCTTTTACTTCGCCATCTGCACCTTTGGCAAATACGCTTACATCTGAATCTGAACCACGTTTTCTTGTTGCATCAAAACTTGCAACTGTTGACATTACATCTAATGTAATCTCCACTCCATTCAAATTTTCACTTGTAAGGTCTTTTCCAACTGATATCGCACCTGAAATACCATTTAATGCATCACTTGCGTTTGCCATAGTTTTTCCATTACCAACACCAGTTGCGTATGAAAGAGCTGAAAATCCATCAGACGCAGCTCCAACTAAATCACCGCTTATAGCCTTTTTAACTGCATTTGTAGTATCTTTTGCCGCATTACTTACGTTATTAACATTGCTCAAAACAGATTTATGTTGATTTGCAAAGTTTACAACACTTTCAAGTTTTGTATTATTCAAGTTCTTTAATGCGCCCATACTTCCAACTGTCGTTGCACCATTTGCAACTAATTTAGCAGTCGAAGTCAATACACCAGAGATATCGCCTTTTGCAACATTAACGGCTACATCTAAAGCACTTGTTGCAGTCTTAACTGCTTTTGCAGCAGTTGCCATAGTATTACCAGTAGTTTTTAATGTTGAACCAACCCCAGTAATTGTAGAACCAGTTGTAGCAACCGTAGCACCCGCACCTGCTGTTGTAACCCCACCAGCTCCTGTTGTTACACCCGCAGCTTCAACTGGAATCCCTGCACCGAATACAGGAATTAATGGAATACCAATTGCCGATAAAGTTGCACCAATTCCACTTAAAACACCACCAGTTACTCCTGTTGCAGTACCTGCAGTAGTGGTTGCAATACCTGCTACTTGAACTCCAATGCCAACAGCATTAAGTGTTGTACCAGCTAAATCAACAACATTTGCTATCGCAGAAACTTGTTTTGATGTACTTGAAATGTCATTCAAAGTTGAATCTTTTTCTTTTGCAACTTGTTCTTGATTTTGAGCTTCTGTTTGCGCTTCTTGAGCAGAAACAGTTGCACTATCAATTTGTCCGTTTGCAGAAGATGTTGAACTTTGAGCGTCTGACACTAAAGCTTGTATTTGAGCATCATTATTTGCAACTATTTGCATTTTTTCTTGAATTTTTGCTGAATTATCATCATTGTTAGAAGTGCCATTTGTTTCCATTTCCTGAATTTCAGCACCAGTTTTTAGGGTTAAAGCGCTATGAACACCAGAACCTGTTCCGTCGTCGCTTTGTAAAGCATTTATTTCATCCATTGCCGATTGAGAACTTGCAGATAGCTCTTGCATTTTTGAATTTGTTTCATCTAATTTTGCACCTTGAGCTTGACCTTTTTCTTTTGCGGAATTTGATGAATCTGTTAATTGAGTTTCTTTTGAACCAAGATTTTTAGTTGTTGTTTTAGCTTCTGAAGAAATATTTGAAGTGTTATCATTCATTGAACCGATGTCATTATTTGACATTTGAGATTCGCTATCTTTAGCATCACTTGCTTTATTTTCAGCATCACCCTTTTTACCTTCGGCATCATTAACCTTAGAACGAGTTTTATCTAATTCATCATTTGTGTCGGAAATTTTACCTTTAGCTTTTTTACCAGCTTTTTCAGCTTTGTCTAACTCACCAAGAATTTTATCTTTATCTGTAAAAATTGAAACACAAACACCTGAAACCCCTTTAGTAAGTTTTTCTTTAGCTGATGACAAGTCTATGTCTTTTATATTATTTATTTGTGGAATATTTGTACCCATGTCAATTTCCCTCAAACTCAATCATTTACATGTTGTATAACGGATTTTATTTTAAAAAGTTTAATATTTTTAGCATTTTTGTTAATAATATGTTACAAAACCTAAAAACGTACTTTTTTTGGGCTTATTGATATGTTACAATAAAAAGAAAAGGTTTTATGGCGATTATTATTCTTTTTTGCGCAGTTGTAATTTTATCCTGCATTATCACCAATAAATTTTCAAGTAAACTAGGTTTACCCGTTTTAGTATTTTTCATGTTTTTGGGCATGTTATTTGGTTGCGACGGAATTTTAAAAATTTCTTTCAGCGATTATGATTTAACCTCTAAATTATGTTCAATAGGGTTAATTTTTATAATTTTTTATGGCGGTTTTTGTACAAAAAAACCTGAGTCAAAAAAAATAGCAACACAGGCAACTCTATTATCTTCCTTGGGGACTATTTTAACTGCAGGATTTAGCGCATTATTCTGCTATTACGGGTTAAAAATGCCTTTTGGAGAAAGTTTTCTGATTGGAGCTATTATAAGCTCAACTGACGCGGCGTCTGTATTTTCAATATTACGTTCAAAAAGATTAAATCTAAAATATGGCACAGCTCCTATCTTAGAAATGGAAAGCGGTAGTAATGACCCATTTGCATATATGCTTACAATGCTTGGAATTGTTTTAATTAAAGGCGGAAGCGTTTTTAGTTTAACGCCTATGTTATTTAAACAATTGACTTTTGGGATATTTTTCGGAATTATCATTGCACTTGGCGCAGTTTGGATTTTTAGAAAAACTAGAATTTTAACTGAAGGTACTGATACAATTTTTATGGTTGCAATTGCTCTTTTTGCATTTTCAATTCCAGAACTTATCGGTGGAAACGGCTATTTAAGCGTATATTTGGCAGGTATTATAATTGGTAATAGCAAAATCAAAAATAAAATAAATTTAATTTACTTTTTTGACGGAATAACTGCACTTTGTCAAGTTACAATCTTCTTTTTGATAGGATTTTTGTCATTCCCTCACAAAATTCCAGAAATTCTTATTCCTTCAATTTTAATAACATTATTCTTATCAATAATAGCAAGACCTTTGGCTGTATCATTAATAATGCTTCCTTTCAAAGCTAACTTCAATCAAATATATTTTATGTCGTGGGCTGGATTAAGAGGTGCGGCGTCAATTGTATTCGCACTTTTGGTTGTTGCTCAGGTAGATTCATTAAAATATGATTTATTCCACATTGTATTTGTTGTATCTCTGCTATCTGTCGCAATTCAAGGCTCTTTACTTCCATTAATCGCTAAAAAGCATAGTATGATTGATAAATTTGCCGATGTTAGAAAAACATTTAATGATTACCAACAAGAATCAGCAATTGCGCTAAACAAATTTACTGTAAGCGAAAACCACCTGTGGTGCAATACTATGGTTAAAGATATTAATCTTGAAAAAGGCGCTTTAATATTATTTGTAAAAAGAAATAACAAAAAAATTATTCCAAAAGGAGATACAATAATTCTCTGTAACGATGAAATTGTAGTCGGTTCTACTGTTACAGATGTTAAAAATGAAGTAAAGCTTTATGAAACAAATATCGACTCAAATCACGAATGGCGTAATAAAAAAATTAAAGACATAAGTTATTCAGAAAATTTTTTAATTACACTTATAAAGCGCAAAAACGAGTCTTTCGTACCAAATGGAAATACGGAAATTAAGCTTGGCGATACAATTATTTTTTATGAAATTTAATTACCCACTAGATTTTTAATAATAATTGTTATAAACTAGAAAAGGATTAAGATATTGAGGTTTTTATGGAAGATAAAAAGAGCTTTAAAAGATGGTATGATTACGACCCAACAGTAAAAGAAGCGGTTAGATTAATGGAAGAAGCGCCCGAAGAAAAACAACTCAAGTGCGCTAAATTTATTATTGAAAAAGCTCAAAGTTACGGTGTAAAAATTACAGACAACGAACTAAGTGAAGTTTTTGGATTGTTTAGACGTTGGTATGACAAAAACAAACAAGTACACGACGCGTTTGAATATTTCAAGTTATCACCCTATGACGTACAAACAGGCATTGCGCTTAATGTTATAGAAATTTTGGAAGACACAAAAAATAACTAAACATTTTTTAAGCACAATGCCCATTTATTATCACTAGCTATTTATATTATAGAGTTACGTCTGGCATAGCAACTAAGTTAGCTTTAACTTTATCAATCCATGCTTTTGCACTTGGATCAGCTTTTGTCCAGTTAACTGAACATAAACCTCTTTGAACCCAAACTAATTGTTTGAAGAATTCATTTTGAGCGTTTGCTGCAGCTGCTTTTGAGTTAAAGTATGTTTCTTTAGCATCTAAAACTTGAGCAATACCAACTTTGTTGTGTAAGTAATCAGCCTTAACTCTTTCATAATTTTCTTTTGCTGCAAACATTGCTTTATAATCTTTTTCAATACCGAAGTAGCAAGCTAATGCTTTGTTTACAACTTGTCTTATGTGTTCTTCAAGAGAAGTTTTAACTGATGCCTCTTGAGTTTCTAATTGTTTTAATTCAGCATTAATACGTTGAATTTCCGCAATTTTTTGACCACCTTCAATTGGAGTCCATTTTGCAAAGATACCAAACCTAGAATATGAAGATTCAGAGTGCATTGCATACAATGGTAAGTTTGTTAATGCTATACCACCAGCACCTGGACCAGTAACAACTTTTCCTGGAATAGGACCAGCTGTGTCAGCACCATATTGTCTACCAATTAAATTTTGATATTGGTAAGAAAGTTTTGCATCAGGAAGAATAAATTTTTGAACATACATAGAACGTTCGTTTTTCTTCATAGCCATTGCAGTTCTTAATTTAACCAATTCAGGAGCTACAGTGAAAGATTCATCAACTAACATTTGAGTAAATTTTTCCAATGCGCTTGGTGTTCTTACATAGTCAAGAATATTTAATTCTGATGTGTAAAAAGCAGGGTCATTAGCTTTCAAATCCATTAATTCAAAGTTTTGATTTTGTTTTTCGTTTAAGAATTTGCTAATTGCAATTTTTACATTTTTGTAATCAGCAGTCATATCAAGTAATTTTTGTTCCGAAATACTTAATTGACTTGCCCAACGCATAACTTCTTCTTTACCGCAATAGCCCATTTTTTCACGAACTCTTGCGATTGCTAAGTTTTCACGAGCTTCTTTAACTTGTTCTTGTTGAATACCAATTTGGTTTCTCAAAATTAAAGTGTCTATGTATAAGTTAGCAACATTGATACCCATATTTTGTTCAGTAATTTTATATTCAGCTTTTTCAAATTTAATCTTTTTGTTTTTGATTAAAATATTTGTAACTAAAGCTGGTGAATAAATCATTTGGTCAACATCTAAACTGAAAACACCTGTTTTTTCAGGAATTAACAAAGCTGCAGATTCAGCATAGCTGTTGTTATATTGTTGATAGCCCAAAGTTGCTGAAACAGTTGGTAAATATTTCAATCTAGCAACCCAAGCAGCTTTTCTTGCGGCTTTTACTAAATAAGATTTTTGTTCAATATCCAAGTTTTGTTCATCTAATTTATTAAAAATAGCTGATAAACTATAAACTGGAACTGGTTTATGTGAAATAACTTTCGCATTGTTTAATAATCTCAAAGGTGGCTCATAACCAACTTTTTCACAAGTATCAGCGTTTACATAAAGAATTTCATCTTCATAAAACATAACTTTTTCTTGTGGAACTTTGTGTCCGTCTAATACACTTTTAATATTGAAAGATGTTGCTTCTGTAATTTTTCTATCCAAATCCAAAGCACCTGAACCAATCATACAACCAACATTAACATCGCTTTCGCCAAGTACAGAGAAGGTTTTAATTTTTTTGTCGTTCATTTTATTGAACATATCTCCAACTTGTTCCATTGTTAATGTGAATTGTGGTAAAATCAATGCTGCATCTACATTTGCAGGAATTTTTGCCATTGCGTTATCAACATTGTTTCCAACTGGAACTACAACTAAATTGATTGTTTTGTCTTTCAATTTAGATTTAATAAAACTATCCCAATCTTTTCTTGTTTTATAGTAATTTTCGTTCATCATAATTGCAACTCTGTTGAAATTAGTTAAACGGTGGAATAATTCTAATTTTTGGGTAAATTGTGCAACTGGTGAGAACATGCCTGTACCAAAATCTCTTAAACCGTATTGGTCAACAGTTACCACCATTTTTCTTTTATTTTTTAAGCCATTATAATACTTTGACGATAAATATCCTAAAGCAACAACTGTTGTTGCATTAGACGCCAAAGCTCTATCGCATTGTGTTTTAACACCTTTTTCTGTCCAATCACCTACAAAAACTAAATTTGATGGGAATTGAACTGTTGTGCCTTTATCCATTCCGTTTTTAATTGATGTTTTAAATTTTTCTAAGAAATAATTGTTTGCTGGTGATTTTCCATCAAAAACAAACGCTATTCTTACAACTTGTGAAGCCTCTGCAGATTGTGCAAGAAAAGCTACACTAAACATTTGAAATAAGAATAATGCACATAGCATTGTTGTTAGTATCTTTTTCATTTTTCCTCACTTACCTTGTTTTAAAAATATTATTATCTAGTATTGAATACTAGTATAATATTTTAATCACGATTAGAATGCAAGTTTTAAACACCATTTTGTAACAATTTCATAACAATTGTAAAAAAATAAGTGTAAAAATAACAAAAATCATGCTTGATGTATATTAAGTAATCATAGTATTATGTTTGGAAAAGGAAGAAATATGATTAAAATGAATCCAGTTGGAGTGATTAATTCCGCAAAAGCAATGATGAAAAACGCTGTACCAAATTTTAAAGGTAAAGAAAATGCAGTTAATAACAAAGGTTTAACCGCCGATACAGTTCAACTTTCAACAAATAAAGACACTAAAGCTACTCCTGAAACAAAAATGCTTAGTGCCGTTAATAAGATTTTAAATGAGGATTTAAAACTAGAAAAAGGTCAATCAGTAGTTGTTAAAGCCGATAAAACGCACATACCATTTTTAAAAGTTTTTGCAGAAGAAGCATATAAAAAAGGTGCAAAAGATGTTCACGTAGAAATTGCAAAACCAGAGCTTGACGCACTACAAAAACAATACTGCAAAGAACCTGATTTTGCATATAAACAAAAACGTGCAGAATATTACGAAAAACAAGGCGCAAAAACTATAACTTTTGACGCAAACAATGACCCATATAAATTATCTAAATTAACAAAGAAAGAAACAGAAGAAGTTAAAAAAACTGTTCAAGTAGATATTCCTGAACATATTGAAAAAAAATTATCTGACGCATTTAATGAAAAAGAAATTTTCCATACATTATTAAATGTTCAAAAAGGTCAACCAATAGCTATTTCAGCAGAACGTGAACACGAAAAAAACGTATTAAAATTTGTTGAATACGCATATAAAAACGGTTCTGGCCCGATTGATGTAAGCTTTACTGAACCTGGCGATCCTGTGGGTAAAGCTAAGTTGAAATATGCTTCAGATGAGGCATTAACAGATGTTCCATCTTATATTGCAGATATATGGCAAGAAAGAGTTGATAGAAAAACTGCAAGATTATTATTAGAAGGTAAAGATCCTGAAGGAATGTCTGATGTTGACCCTAAACGTATCGTAATGCAATCAAAAGCAATTAACGAAGTAGTTAAACCGATTAGAAAATCAGGCCCAGAAAGCCAATGGAATATCATTTATGCACCGACAACAATGTCCGTTAAAAAGACTTATGCAGATATTCCAGATACAATGAAGGCGTTAGAAAAAGCCGCAGAAGACGCAAAAAACATCAACAGAGTTGGTGGTTTGGACACACACGCGACAAAACTTATGTCAGTTGCAGATAAAATGAACGATTATCAATTTAAGGAAATTCATTTTTACAGTATCGACCCTGAAACAAAACAACCAGATGGCAAGACAGACTTACACATCGGCATGCATGAAAAATCAAGATTTAGAGCTGCTGCAAAAGATACTGACGACGGCGTAAGATATATGGCAAACACTCCAACAGAAGAAGTTTTCTCATCTCCTGACAAAACAAAAACAAATGGCTGGGTTTCAACAACTTTACCACTTTGCTTGAACGGTAATTTGGTTGAAGGAATTAGAATGAGATTTGAAAACGGTCGTGCAGTTGAAGTTTACGCTGATAAAAACCAAGAACTTTGGAGAGAACATATCAAATCAGCTCAAGACGGCGATATGTTAGGAGAAGTTGCACTTGTTGCAAATTCACCAATCTTCCATACTGGCAGAGTTTTCAATAACACATTATTAGACGAAAACGCAGCTTGCCATATCGCAATTGGCGCTGGTTTTGATGATTGTGTTGACGGCGCAGAAAACATTAAAGACTACAAAGAACGTCAAGAATACTTAAAACAAAATAACATCAATGATTCAAACATTCATACAGACTTTATGATTGGCGGGCCAAATGTTATTGTTGAAGGTATCAAAGCTGACGGAACAAAAGTAACTTTAATTAAAGACAACCAATTCCAAATATAGATTACTAAATAAATTTAAAAGCCTTTGTTAAAAACAAGGGCTTTTTTAGTAAAATAAAACAAAAAAAAAAGCACGCCATTTGGCATGCTTTTTTTGATTGTATAATTTCCAAAATATTAACGTTTTGAGAATTGAAATCTTTTTCTTGCTCTTTTACGACCGTATTTTTTACGTTCTTTAACACGTGGATCACGAGTTAATAAGCCTTCTGCTCTTAATACGTTTTTGTATTCTTCGTTAACTTTAACTAGAGCTCTTGCAATACCATGTCTGATAGCACCAGCTTGTGATACAATACCACCGCCTACTGCTTTTACTCTTACGTCATATTTATCTTGGTTTTCTGTCAAAACTAATGGTCTGAATACCATCATTTCGATTGCAGGTTTGTTTCCGATGTGTTCCATTAACTTTCTACCGTTAACAAAAATTCTGCCTTTACCTTTTACAAGTTTAACAACTGCAATTGAAGTCTTTCTACGACCTGTTGCAATAACTTCTTTATCTGCCATTATTTAGCCTCCTTTTCTAATACGATAGGTTTTTGTGCTGCATGTGGGTGTTCACTTCCAGCATAAACTTTTAATTTTGTAAATTGTGTATCGCCTAAAGTATTGTGTTGAAGCATACCTTTTACAGCTTTTTCAATAGCTAATCTTGGATCTTTTTCCATTAACTCTTTGAAACTAGCTGATTTTAATCCACCTGGATACATTGTATGGTGGTAATAAATTTTATCAGTTTCTTTGTTTCCTGAAACTTTTACTTTGTCTGCGTTTATAACGATAACAAAGTCCCCAGTATCTACGTTTGGAGTATATTCTGGTTTGTTTTTACCTCTTAAAATATTAGCAACACGTACTGCTAAACGACCTAAAATTTCATCAGTAGCGTCGATTACGTACCATTTTCTTTCTACTTCAAGAGGTTTTGCTGAATAAGTTTTCATGCTTTTTTCTCCATTTATGTTCTTTAATATTCTACTTTTATAAGCGTTAATCCGCTTGGATTAACTGTTTTACCTGCTTTACTACGGTCAAGTGCATCTAACACATATTCCATATATTCAGGTTTTTCGTTGTTCCGTTCAATGTCTAACAAAGTTCCAACTATTATCCGAACCATATTGTACAAAAATCTGTTTCCAATTATATCAACTACAATCATATCATCATTTTGCCAACAACTTGCCTCGTAAATCTCGCAAACTGTGTATGGATTTGAACTTCCAGAATTCTTAAAACTGGTGAAATCATGTTCGCCAACTAAATAACTGAGCGATTCATTCATTCTTTCAAGATTTAACTCATTTTCTACTCTCAATAAGTCCCCGTCAAACGCTTTTCGCTGTTCTCTGTTTAAAAATACATATCTATAATGTCTTTTTTTTGCCGACTTTTGAGCGTGGAATGTTTCGTCAACCTCTTGTAAATCTGATATCGAAATATCCTTTGGCAACAGTGCATTTATCGATTTGATAAACCTAGAAGCAACAATTGTTTTATCTAAATCTACATGAACTGTTTGACCAGTTGAATTTACACCTGTATCAGTCCTTCCAGAAAAGACCGTCTTTATTGGTCTTGGATTATTGTGAGTTTGTTTAACTCCTGTCAATGTGCATATTGCCTTCTCTAATTCGCCTTGAATTGTCGGAGTGGGTTGCTCTTTACCTTCTGCGTCGAATTGAATTTGGCTTCCTGCATAATTTCTGCCTTGATATTGTATTAAAAACGAATATCTTGCCATTTTATTATACTAATTGAATTAATGCCATTTCGCTTGCATCACCACGTCTTGGTGGTAAGTGATAAATTCTTGTGTAACCACCGTTGCGGTCTGTGTATTTTTTACCGATTACGCAGAATAATTTTCTTAAAACTGTTTGTTTTGGTAATTTTTTACCTTCTTCTACTGTTTCAAATACTTCACCTGTTGCAACATCAATGTATTTACCGAT
>CAKUXD010000038.1 GCA_934699705.1 uncultured Candidatus Melainabacteria bacterium | reverse complement strand
CTATATATCAAGTATGTCAAGTGTTTTAGGTGTTCGAGTAAGTCGAAGAATAAAAGGGAAATATATTTATACTTATGATGACATTAAAAACAGTAAAAAATTTAAAAATCCTGTTTTAGTTTCAGATTATCCAGTTGATGTACATTCTACCGATAAAAATGCATCTATTTTAGAGCAACTTTATGCTGAATATCAGCTTCCTGTTGAGTCTTTAATGTCAGCAGATATTGATAATTTATTTGTAGTTGGAAGGTGTATTTCCGCTGATTTTATGGCACAAGGGGCAATAAGAATTATACCAAGCTGTTTTTCTATGGGTGAAGGATTAGCAAAATATATGTTAAAAAACCTTTAAAAACTTGCTATATCGTAATTTTCACTTATAATTTAAACATGGGGATTAGATTAAAAGCATTAGTTAGTATTTTGGTTTTAATATTGCTATACGCAATATACTACTTTGTTTTACCGCTAATTATTAATTTGGATAAATTCAATCCTCAAATAACTAATTTTATCAAACAAGAATATGGATATAAAGTTGATATTCAAAAGCCTTCTTTTAAATTTGGGCTATCTCCATCAATTTGGTTAAAAGCTGATAAATTTCAGTTGCTTAACGATGATGGAACACCAGCGTTTTACACAGAAAAGCCTGTTATAAAAGTTTCATTGCTACCTTTGATTTTAGGACGTGTAAATTTAAAATATTTTTCTTCGGATAATATTTTTATTGATTTATATTGTGATAAAGAATTGCGCGTAAAACTAGGTCAATACTTGCTTATACAAAAATCAGATGATATTGTAGATGTTAATGGTGCAAAAATTTTTGTTGATAAGTTTACTATTAATTTGCAGGATTTATCAAAGAGCAACAAGATTAAAATTGTTGGTAATTACTTTAATTTATCAAAATTCAAAGAAAATAAAAGGATTGATTTAGATTTAGATGCTGATATTATTTCTAATAATTCTAAATCTAAAATTTATATAGATTTAGATGCTAAATTACCGTTATTACCTCATCTTGACGATTATCCACCAGAACTTACGGTTAGTTTTACAAATATAAACTTGGGAAATATATCGAATTTTATATCATATTTTTCAAATGGTTTTGTGAAGAATTTAGACGGTATTATTAATTTTGAATTACATTCAGATAAGCTATTGTTAGAACAAAAACAATACAAAGCTAGTGTGATTCTTGATAAAATCAAATTTGATGGCAAATATTTTGATAAACCATACTATTACAAGGATAAAATCCAACTTAATTCTTTAATGCTTTTAGAAAAAAATAGTTTAAGTATCCCTAATTTTAGCGTTAAAACACCAAAATTCAATATGAAGCTTTCGGGTGATATTGATAAAATTACTTCAAAAAATCAAAAATTAGATTTAAATTTTAAGATGTTGAACGCTCGTTCAGAAGATTTATTAGAAATTTTACCTTATAGCAAAAAACTTGAAAAGCTAATAAAAATTTATCCATCTGTCGCGAAGGATTGCGGGTTTTACTCAGATGTAAATGTTGATTTAAACATAAAAAATGACTTACAAACCCCTGATATTTACGGATATATAAACCTTGATAATGCTTATGCAATAGAACCTATCAAAAAAGCTCCAAAAGGCGCACATATTGGAATAAAATTTGATAAAGATTTTATGAATATTGACGTAAATGTGCCTACTGATATAAATCAATATGTATCGGTTAATGGGAAAATTAAAGTTTATGGTGAACGTGATGTAAAACTTGATATAAAAAGTACAGACAAAATTGACTTATTTGTTGCAAAAAAGGTTTTAGTGCCTGTTCATGAAACATTAGATTTTGAATTAGGCCCTGTTCCTGACATGTATTATAGTGGATTTGGTAATATTGATTTGAAGGTTACAGGAAATAAAAAAGATCCACATTTAATCGGTAAATTTTCAACTATAAATGCTTCTGCTGGCTTTAATGATATTAAAAATTTAGAGCTTAAAAATGCAAATGCAAATTTATATTTTAAAGATACTTTTGCTGAGTTTAATTTAAAATCTGGAACAATTAATAATAAACCTGTTAATATTGACGGAACTTGTGATTTTACCGGAAAACTAGATTTTAAGGTTAAAGCCCAAGAACAAGATTTAGGCAAGTTGCTTTTAATTATTAAGTCTTCTCCGATGTTAAAAGATCTTCAAAAATTTGTTGCGTTAATTGAAGACGGAAACGGTAAAACGGACTTTTATTTGAATTTGACTGGACAAATTAAACAAATGAAGGAAATCGTTTTTGGAAAAAATTTGCACGCAAAAGGTGAAATTAATTTATTATCAAATGCTATTAAACCAATGAATCTCAATAAATTTACGCCAAAATTTTCAGGTAAAATTCTATATGATGATTTTAACATAAATTTTGATATTAAATCTCTCATAAATACCTCTAAAATTACAGCAAAAGGTGAAATTAAAAATAATCAAGCAAATATCAACTTTACGACAGACAAAATTAAATTTAGCGAATTATTTGCTATTTACTGTCCTAATTTTATTACACTTAAACCAACAGGTAGATATTCAAACTCGTATATGGAGCTTAACGGTAAATATCAAGGCGCTATTGATAAATTTGAAATGAAGAATTTTAACGTGAAGGGCTCTGCTTATTTTAATAATTTATCCTTTGTTTATAACAAAAAGAACTTGCCAATTGAAGTCATAAGCGGATTTGCGTTAATAAATAATAACACTTTAACTCTAAATAAAATTAATATGCTAATTGGCACTATGCCGACAATGCTTGACGGAAATGTGAAAAATCTGTTTAATCACCCATACGTAACGGCTTATGTGTCTTCAAAACCAAATCAAAAATTTATAGACACTATTTATAACAGAAATTCTATTTATCCGATAAAAGCAAAAGGTGAAATTTCGTTTAAATCAGCAATCACTGGTTATGCGAATAAATTATCCTCTAAATCTAGTTTATATATTGATAAAGATTCAAGTCTATACTACATGGGCGCGACATTAGGAAATCAGGATACTCCTATACATATCTATCTTAATTCGCAAATTGAGCCTAAAAAAATTCATATAAAATCCTTCTTATATGATAAAATTATTACATCTCAAAATGGTAGAACTTCAAACGCCAGACAATTAAGCGCTTCAGGGATAATTTATCCAAATAAAAAAATAGCTTCTTTTGAAAATTTTGCAATAAAAACTGCCGTACCAACTGATATGAAAATTTTTAATATTGTTTTCAAAAAGCCTTTGATTAAAAGTGGACATTTTATTTCAGATATTGTTATAAATGGTAATTTTAATAATCCAAAAGTTAGAGGAATTTTTAAAACTTCAGGGGTTGATATTCCATTCTTTGATGTAATGATAAAAGACGTATCACTTAATTTTTATCAGAGTGAAATTGCGGGAAATATTACTGGTGATGTACTTTCTAACTCCTTTAATTTAGATTTTAATGCGCAAAACAGATTAACAAAACCATACGTAATAAATGATGTTAAGGTAAATGTTGGTAATTTGAATATTAAACGTATTCTTGACACCCTGAATGTATATGAAATGAATTCTTTAGCGGGTGATGTTTCGGTTAAACAACTTAATTCTATTGATTTAAAACAAATAATTATTAAAAATATAGATATTATTGCGAAAAATATATTTGTTTATAATATTCACGCACACGATTTGAATGCGAAATTAAATTTTAAAAACAATATTTTTAATGTAGAAAACTTTAAATTTAACCTTGCGCAAGGTCAAATGGACGGTTCAGTAAAATATAATTTAGTTTCAAATAAATCTGAATTTGATTTAAACGTTAAAGGCGCAGATGCCGATAAGCTAATGACAGCACTTTTTGATATTAAAGAACAGTTTTTTGGCGATTTAAGCGGACAATTAAATTTAAGTTGTACAGGTAGAAATCAGGCTGACTGTTTAAAAACGCTTAATGGTTATGGTGCATTTTTAGTTAAAGATGGTAGAATGCCTAAACTTGGTTCTTTGGAATACTTGCTTAAAGCTGGAAACTTGATAAAAAGTGGTATAACAGGTTTATCTATAAATGGTCTAATTGATTTAGTAACTCCGCTTAAAACAGGTAATTTCGCTTCAATTAAAGGTGCAGTTGAAATTCATAATGGTATTGCAGACAAAATTCAAATTTTGTCTACTGGCAAGGATTTGAACATTTACGTTACGGGTGAATATAATTTATCTACATACAACGCTGATATGTATGTATTTGGGCGTTTATCAAAGAAAATTACAACGATTTTAGGACCAATTGGAAACCTTTCTTTGAATACGTTATTTAACAGTATTCCAGGAGTAAATTTGAACGATCCTTCAAATGCAAAACTGCTTAATGATATCAATAAGCTTCCAGGACTTGAGTTATCAAACAAAGCATTTAGGGTCTTTGCAGTTGAAATTCATGGTGATGTTAGCGGTGATGATTATGTTGACAGCTTCCGTTGGATTGAATAAAATTAATAGTTTGAACGAGTCATAATTTTTTTTGCTTTTCGGTTAAACATAGTGTTTTTAAACCAAACTCCACTAAATTTTTCGTTTTTAAAAATATATTGAGTGTCTTTATCTTTGAAATAAACAGAACCTGCTAAAGAGCCATCAATTCTGTATTGATGTGTGAAATATGGATAATTTGGATAATTGCTTGAAAAAGTGTCAATGTATCTTAAATTACCCATTGCATCATAGTAATATTTTGTATAAATATTGTTTTTATATTGAATACCATAGATAAATAATATTTTTTCATTTTTACTGAAAAATCCTGATAAATTTGCATCTTTTGTTTCGTTTTTACCTGATTTTAATGTTAAATAATTAGATTTGTAATTTTTATCTTTTAAAAAATCTGCATAATCACTTTTAAAAGCTTTTTTAGGATATTTTTTTACAAATTCATCTTTATAAATAGTGTTTTTAATTTCTTCGATTTGCAAATCTCTTTCAAATTGTGATTTTTCTGCCCAATCAAAATTTACCTTTCCTTGAAGAATAAAATTTTCCTCTGACAAAGCAGGAATATTAACAAAAATGCTTAAAATAAAAATAACTGTAAATAACTTTTTCATGTTCGACATTATAACATAAATTTTGTATTATAATAAAATTATGGATTATTTAAGTAATAAATTTGATTGTATAGTAGTAGGAGCGGGTCATGCTGGTTGTGAAGCTGCTTTAGCAACTGCGCGTTTAGGTTTAAAAACTTTACTATGTTCGTTAAACATGGATAATATTGCCCTAATGCCTTGTAATCCAGCCATTGGCGGGCCTGCAAAATCAACTTTGGTCAGAGAAATCGACGCACTAGGCGGACAAATGGGGATTGCTACTGACGCAACATATCTTCAAATGAAAACCTTAAATATGTCTAAAGGTCCTGCTGTAAGAGCATTAAGGGCACAATCTGATAAAAAAGAATATACTCAGTTTATGAGAAATGTTATTCAAAATCAAGATAATATTTTCTTAAAACAATGTTGTATTTCACAATTATTAACTAATGATAACAAAATTATTGGTGCAATAGATGAATATGGTATTCAATATTCTGCGCCAACTGTTATTCTAACAACTGGAACTTCGCTAGAAGCAAAAATTTGGGTAGGTTTAAATTCTTATCCTGCTGGAAGACTAGGTGAAATGCCAGCAAGAGGACTATCTAAGTCTTTAATTGAATTAGGATTTACAATAAAGCGCTTAAAAACTGGTACACCGCAACGAGTAGATAGCCGTACAATTGATTATTCAAAAATGATTTTACAAGAAGGCGATAAAGAATTAAGTTTCTACTCTTTTAGACCAGATAGACCAGTAAGAAAGCAATACCCTTGTTATTTAACAAAAACCAATGAAAAAACTCACGATATTATTAAAGCAAATTTGGATAAATCTCCGATGTATAGCGGTTTAATTCACGCTATTGGTCCTAGATATTGTCCTTCAATTGAGGATAAAATTGTCAGATTTGCGTCAAATCCATCTCACCATATTTTTGTTGAGCCAGAAGGATTAAGCACTTATGAAGTGTATATTCAGGGCTTTTCTAGCAGTTTGCCTGCAGAGGTTCAAGTGCAAATGTTAAGAACACTTCCTGGATTAGAAAATGCACATGTTATAAAACCTGCTTATGCGGTAGAATATGACTATGTTCCAGCAGTTCAGAACTCTCATTCTTTAATGACAAAAAAAGTTCAAGGTCTGTTTATGGCAGGGCAAATCAATGGTACAAGTGGTTATGAAGAAGCCGCAGCACAAGGTTTAATCGCGGGCGTTAATGCTTTTAATTATTTGAATAAGTCTGAAATGTTAGAACTTTCGAGAAGTTCATCATATATTGGTACTTTAATTGATGATTTGGTTACAAAAGATATTGAAGAACCTTACAGAATGCTCACTTCTCGTTCTGAATACAGATTGCTGTTGCGACAAGATAATGCAGATGCCAGATTAAGCGAAATCGGGCATAAAGTGGGATTATTAGACGAAGCACAATATCAATTATTTTTAGAAAAGCAAAAACAAATTGAACTTGAAGTTCAAAGATTAAAAGATACAAAATTATCTGCAAACGACCAAAACAATGCGATTTTAGCTAAATATGGCGAACACATAGACAAAGGTATCAGATTAGCTGAACTTCTAAAACGCCCAAATGTAACTTATGAAGTAATCAAAGAGCTTGATACTGTTGCAAAAAATATGGATTTGCCAAAATCAACTTACGAACAAGTTGAAATTTTATTCAAATATGATGGATACTTAAAACGTCAAGAAGCCCAAGTTGACAATGCTTCAAAACTTGAAAAAATTAAAATTCCTAAAGATATTGATTATTCAAAAATGTTACATATATCAACAGAATCTCGCGAAAGACTTGAAAAAATTCGCCCAACAACTCTTGCTCAGGCTTCACGTATTGGTGGCGTAAAGCCCGCAGATTTAAGCGTTTTAATGGTTATGCTTGAAAAACATTTGATTCATTAATCAAGTTCACGTAACTTTTTGTACAATTCTATTTGCTTATCTGATAAATTTTTAGGTATTGTTATTTTAATTTTTGCGTTCAAATCTCCATAACCGCCTTCTTTTTTAGGTAAACCTAAATTTTTTAATCTAAGAGCCTGTCCTGAAGAAGTGCCTGCTGGAATTTTAATATTAATTTTTCCATGTGGAGTTTCAATGTCTTTTTGAGTACCTAAAACCGCCTCAGCTGGTGAAATTTCAATTTCTCTTGTAATATTTGCACCTTCAATTGCGTAGGTTGAATCTTTAATATTGATTATTAAGTATAAATCGCCTCTTTGTCCAGTAATATCAGCCTTACCTTCGCCTTTAAGTCTTATCTTTTGACCTGCATGAACTCCTTTTGGCAATTTAACATTTACTGTTTTACTCGTTGAAGCAATACCTGTACCCTGACAATGAGGACAATAGCCACCATTTGGAGGACAAGCGTTACAACGCTCCATTTCTTTAAACGTAACTTTTATAGGCTTATCAGAAAATAAGTCTTTAACAGTTATATTAATAGTTTTTGTTAAATCTAGGTTTTCAGGTTCAGGAGTTCTAGTTGTTCTTGCAGTTTGTGTTGGGCCTTGATTAAAATTCATGCCCATACCTTCAAAACCAGTAAAATTAGTCTTTCTTGATGCTCTTTGTCCTGACATCATATCGCCAAACAATGAGCTAAAGAAATCTGAAAATCCGCCCATTCCTTCAAATGACGAAAATCCTTGAGTTCCGCCAGCGTTATTGAAGTTAAAACTAAAGTTTTCATATCCAGGAGGTGGAGTAAAATCAGCACCGCCCTGCCAATTAGCGCCTAAACTATCATATCTTTGGCGTTTTTCTTTATCACCAAGAACTTCGTAGGCTTCATTTATATCCTTAAATTTCTTTTCTGCCTCTTTTGTCTTATTAACATCAGGGTGAAATTTACGCGCTAATTTTCTATACGCTGATTTAATTTCAGCTTCTGTTGCATCTCTTTTTACACCTAAGGTTTCATAATAGTCTTTATATTCCATATAGATAAATCTCCCAATTATATTTTAATATACTTTTTTAAAAATTGTCTATTTGTTAATCTTTTTTTAACGCTTTTGAACGTAAATTTCTATGGTACGTAATTGCAAACCTGTGCGCTTCATCTCTAATTCGTTGAATTAGGAACAAGGCGCTTGAACCACGCGGAATTATTATAGAGTCTGAACGGTTTGGTAAAAACACTTCTTCTTCACGTTTTGCCAAACTTACAATGTCAATCCCTGTAACTCCAAGTTCTTCAACAATTTGCATAACACTTGATAACTGACCTTTACCGCCATCTATTATTATTAAATCAGGTTTTTCCCAGCCTTCTTCACCAATTCGTTTAAATCTTCTCGATAAAACCTCTTTCATAGACTGAAAATCGTCTGGTTTGCCTTCTGTTGACTTAACTTTATAGCGCTTGTATAAAGATTTTTTAGGTTGTCCGTTTATAAAGCAAATTCCAGATGCAACGGTGTTTGTGCCTTGAATATGCGAAATATCATAGCATTCAATTTTATGTGGAAAATTTTTTAATTCTAATTTTTCTGCTAAATACGAACCAATTTCGTTAAAATCATTTCCTAATTCTACGAGCGCATTTATTTTTTCTTTTTCTAACAAATCTTTCGCGTTTTTATTAGCTAAATCCTGTAATTCTTTCCCCGCCTTTGTTTTACCATAGCTAATTTTAATTTTTTTACCTGATAAAATTTCTAACCAGCTTTCAAAAACTTGTTTTTCACCGATTTTTTCAAGTTTTGAAGCAATAATTCTATCTGGATAATCTAATTTTAAATTAGAATAATAATCCCTGATAAATGTTGGCAAAAATTCTTCTATGTCTGAATCTTCAATCTTGTAAGAAAAAGTTTTTTTATCAATTAATCGACCTTCTCTTATCATTAAAATAACGACAACAAAAATTCCACTATCTTGTAAAATAGAGATGACGTCTTCGCTTAATGTTGTATTCTTTTGTACTATTTTTTGTCGTTCTAAAGTTTTTTTTAAGTCTAGATAACTATCTCTTAAACGTGCTGCTTTTTCATATTCCAAATTATTTGAATAAACTTCAATTTGAGCCATCAATTGCTTTAGTAACTCTCCTTGCTTGCCTTTTAAAAATAATTCTGCTTGTTCGATTAATTTTTTATATTCTTCTGATGAAACTTTATTTTGACAAGGGGCTAAACAGCGACCTATATCATAATACAGACAAGGTCTTGATTTGAATTTTGGTTGCTTGCATTGTTTTAGTGGAAAAATTTTCTTGATAAAATCCAAAGTAGCGTACATAGCTTTTGAATCAGTATATGGCCCGAAAAAATGTCCTTTATCTGGGTTTAGGTTTTTCTTTCTTACAACTAAAATTCTTGGAAACTCTTCATCTGTAACTAAGAAATAAGGAAATTTTTTATCATCTTTTAGTAAAATATTATATTTTGGTTTGTGTTTTTTTATTAATTGATCTTCAAGTATGAACGCTTCAATTTCACTGTCTGTTATGATATATTCAAGTTTTTCTATATGTGAAACTAACTTTAATGTTTTAGGAGTTTTTGGGGAATTATTGAAGTAACTTTTTACTCTCTTTTTTAAATTTTTAGCTTTCCCGACATAAATAATTGTTCCTTCTTTGTCGTAATAAAGGTAACAACCAGATAAATCTGGGAGTAATTTTAAGGTTTTTGCTAATTCGTCGTTCATAGATATATTATAGCAAATAATATGGCGGTTTGCTAGAGCAAACCGCCATTCAAAAATATTATATCTTATTTTACTAATATAGTATTTTTTGTTTGCTCTTGAACCTGAAACGGAACATCTTTAACCTTCATATCCATTTCATCTAAAATCCCTCTTGCCAACTCAGTATAAGAAGTTGTTTTTGAGTGAAAGGCTTTTCTTAAAAATTCATAAGAGATTTTTGGGTCGCAACTGTCGCCACAAGTGAATAAATCAACTGCCGCATAACCAAGTTCAGGCCAAGTATGAATTGCAAAATGACTTTCAGAAATAATAACTACCCCACTTATGCCATAAGGATTAAACTCATGAAAACATTTTTGAACAACTGTTGCTCCACATTCCAAGGCGGCGTCTACCATCAACTTTTCAATTCGTTCTAAACTATTCAGAATATTAGAATTACATTCAAAAAATTCTGCCAGAACGTGTCTACCTAAATGTACTTTTTTCTCTCCATTTTTGTTTGTAATTGAAAACCTTGAAGTTCTAGTCAATTTATGTACCTCTTTATGTATAATAAGTAGTTACAAATTAAATCTTACAACAAATAAGAATTTTTTTACATTTTTTTATAAAATTTTAAAAATTTTATTGTATATTAATTATATGAGTACTATTTTAATTATTGATGATGATAAAGCTATAAATGAGTTAATTAAAGTTAATCTTAAACTTAATGGCTACAATATTATTCAAGCTTATGACGGAATTGAAGGCTTTGCTTTGACAAAACAAGAACTTCCGAATTTAGTTTTGCTAGATGTAATGATGCCAAATGTTGATGGCTATACGGTTGCTCAAAGAATTAGACAATGTGAGCAAACAAAAAATATTCCAATAATCATGCTAACTGCCTTATCAGAAATTCAAGATAAAGGTAAAGGGTTTGATATTGGTGTAGATGATTATCTTGTTAAGCCTTTTGATATTGAAGAACTTAAAATGCGTGTTAAAGCTGTTTTAAAACGTTCTAATCAACTGCCAGAATCAATGGCAACAAAAGAGTTATTAGTTTTAGATGAAATCACACTTCTACCTGAATCGTATTCTGTAAAAATAGGTGAAAAAATTGCTAAACTTACGCCTATTGAATTTGATATATTTAACATTCTTTTTCAAAATCATGGAAACATGGTTTCGTCAGCAAAATTACTAAAAGACGTTTGGGGATATGCTCCAGATGATGATGTTGAAACAATAAGAGTTCACATCAGACATTTGAGAGCTAAAATTGACAAAATTTCTGAAGGTAAAAAGTATATTGAAACAATTTACGGAGGCGGATATAAACTAACAGTATAGTTAGTCTTCATCATTTAGGCTTAGTACCGCCATAAATGCCTCTGGTGGAACTTCTACTGAACCAACCATTTTCATTCTCTTTTTACCTTCTTTTTGTTTTTCTAAAAGTTTACGTTTACGAGAAATATCACCACCATAACATTTATCCAAAACGCTCTTTCTAAGCGCTTTTATGTTGGTACGTGCGATTACTCGACCGCCAATTGCAGCTTGAATAGGCACTTCAAACAATTGACGCGGAATAATAGTTTTTAATTTTTCGGTTAATTTTTGACCAATGTAAAATGCACTATCTTTATGACAAATTACGGATAAAGCATCAACAATTTCACCAGCAAGCATTACATCTAGTTTTACAAGCTCTGAGCGTTTGTAATCATGAAATTCATAGTCCATGCTTGCATAACCTTTTGTTCTTGATTTTAATTGGTCGTAAAAATCTGTAATAACTTCACTTAATGGGATATGATACTCTAAATTAACTCTAACTTTGTCAATATAAGTCATGTTAATAAAAATACCACGTTTTGATTGAGTTAAGTCCATTAAAGTTCCAACATAATCGTTTGGCGCAATTATATCAACTTTTACATAAGGTTCTTCAATAAATTCTCTTTGCGCTGGTGGCGGTAAATTCGCAGGGTTATCAATTGATAAAACCTCGCCAGACGTTGTATGAACGTGATAAACAACCGAAGGTGCAGTAGTTACAAGAGAAAGATTGTATTCCCGTTCTAATCTTTCTTGTGCAATCTCCATGTGAAGCATGCCTAAAAATCCGCATCTGAAGCCAAAACCTAACGCACTAGAGGTTTCTGGTTCAAATGTAATACTGCTATCTGAAAGTTTTAATTTTTCTAAAGCTTCTTTTAAATCGTGATAATCCTCGTTATCAACTGGATACATACCAGAAAATACCATTGGTAATGCTTCTTGATACCCTGGAAGTGGTTCAGTTGCGGGATTGTCAACGGTTGTAATCGTATCACCTACAAAACGCGTAATTTCTTTAATAGAACCAGCAAAATAACCTACATCACCGCAAGTTAAACTATCACAAGGAACTCTTGACGGGGTTAAATAACCAAGTTCAACAACATCATATTCTTTGCCTGATGCCATAAATCGAATTTTATCGTTATTGGAAATTTTGCCGTCCATGATTTTAAATAAACAAACTGTTCCTAAATATGGGTCATAAGCACTATCAAAAACAAGTGCTCTTAAAGGTTTGTCGCTAGTATCAACTGGCGGAGGAACAAATTCTATAACAGCCTCTAAAACTTTATCAATTCCAACGCCTGTTTTTGCACTTACAGGAATTGCTATAGAGGCGTCAATTCCTAAAACTTCTTCTATTTCTTGTTTAACTCGTTCTACATCAGCAGAAGGCAAGTCAATTTTATTAATTACAGGAATAATTTCTAAATTTTGTTCAATTGCAAGATATACATTTGCTAAAGTTTGAGCTTCAACGCCTTGTGTAGCGTCAACAATGAGTAAAGCACCTTCACATGCAGCCAATGAACGCGAAACTTCATAAGTAAAATCTACATGCCCTGGGGTATCAATAAGATTCAGCTCATAATTTTTACCGTTTTTGTCAGTATATTTCATTCTTGCCGCATTTAATTTAATCGTAATACCACGCTCACGCTCAATATCCATAGAGTCAAGTAATTGATCTTGCATGTCGCGTTTGCTAATTGTTTCGGTTGCTTCTAGCAATCTATCTGCAAGTGTCGATTTACCGTGGTCTATATGTGCAATTATACAAAAATTTCTAACATTATCTCTATATTTCATGATTTTATTATATATGAAAATTTTTCTCTGTAAAACTATTTACATTCAAAGTTTTTATTGTAATATTTAATTATAATACTTGAGGGAAACATTAATGTTAATAGAAGAACTTTTAGAATTAACCGTACAAAGTAGAGCAAGCGACTTGCATATTTCAGCAGGTTTGCCTCCTGTTATAAGGGTTGACGGTAAATTATTGAGAACTGATAGACCACCTCTATCAGCAGATGACGTTGAAACTCTTTTGTTTCCAATGTTATCAAATGAACAAAGACGTAAACTTGAACAAGATTGGGAACTAGACTTTTCTTATGGTGTTCAAGGTTTAAGCCGTTTCAGGGTTAATATTTATAAAGATAAAGGCAATTTTGCAGCCGCATTCAGAACGATTTCTTCAGTTGTGCCTGCATTTGATACCCTAGGCTTGCCAGATATTGTTAGAAAAACTGCTGAAAAGCCAAGAGGATTGATTCTTGTAACTGGTCCTACTGGTTCAGGTAAATCAACAACATTGGCATCTATGATTGACCACATTAATTCTACAAGAAGTGAACATATCCTTACAATTGAGGATCCGATAGAATTTGTGCACCAATCAAAAAAATCAGTTGTTCATCAACGTGAATTAGGTCAAGATACTAGGTCATTTGCAAATGCACTACGTTCAGCACTTCGTGAAGACCCTGATATTATCCTAGTAGGTGAGATGAGGGACCAGGAAACAATTTCCCTTGCACTAACTGCCGCTGAAACAGGGCACTTAGTGTTTGGTACACTTCACACCTCATCAGCTTCACAAACTATTGACCGTATTATCGACGTATTCCCAGAAGGGCAACAACAACAAATTCGTGTTCAGTTGTCATCTTCTCTTGCAGCGGTATTTGCTCAAACTTTGATTCCGCGTTTGCAAGCAGATGGTTCTAAAAAAGGTCGTGTAATGGCACAAGAAATTATGCTTGTAACACCTGCTATTGCCAACCTAATTCGTGAATCTAAAGCTGCTCAAATCTATTCAGCTTTACAAACAAACTCTGGTTTGGGTATGCAAACTCTTGAAATGGCGTTAAAATCTTTATATGTGAGCCGTCAAATTACATTGGAAGATGCCCTTTCTCGTTCATCAAGACCTGATGATTTGAAGCGTTTATTATAATTTTTACTACATATATAGAAAGTCCGTCAATAAGTATTGGCGGACTTTTTTAGTTTGTTTAATTTGAATTATTAAGAAATGTAAAGATAAAGAGAGCAAAAAAAGCAATTTTTTGAGAAAAAAACACTTTATATAAGTACGAGAGATTAAGAGGATTAAAACAATGGGTTTCTTATTATTCGCAGCAAGAAAAATTCAATTA
>CAKUXD010000037.1 GCA_934699705.1 uncultured Candidatus Melainabacteria bacterium | reverse complement strand
ATACAAGGCACGAGCAACTGGAGGGTTATCAATTACAGGAATATTATGTTCTTCTGCGATTTGAATAATTTTCCTTGCAATCATTTCAGTACCTTTTGCAGTTAAAACTGGACATTCCATTTCTGCCTGATCATATTTTAAAGCACAAGCAACGTGAATTGGATTTCTTACAACAAAATCTGACTCTGGAACTGCGTCCATCATACCTTTTTGTAACATTTGCATACGTCTTTGACGGAGTGCTGCCTTAACATTCGGGTCGCCTTCTGTGTTTTTATACTCATCTTTAATTTCTTTAAATGACATTTTCTGGTCTTTTAAAAATTTCCACTTAGTCATACCATAATCAGCCGCAGAAATAACTAAGAAGGCTAAACACGCTTTAAAAATAAATTCTACGATTAATTTACCAAATTCCATCATAACCGCAAAGTTATTATCAATTGAGGCAAGTCTTAAAATATCCTTCAGATGTGCAGAATATACAGACCAGCCTATAAACCCTAAAATAGTTACTTTTAAAATATTTTTACACAATTCAAATAGAGTTTTTATAGACATAATATTTTTAAAATACTTTGTCGGATTTAACTTATCTAACTTTGGAATTAAAGGCGCTGTCGCAACCAACGGCCCAACCTGAATAAAATCTGCAAGTATCGCAATTAACCATGCTAAAAACAAAATCGGACCGATTAATAAAATAGTCGGGATTAAAGTCATAGTAAGAATATATGGCAATCCTACTGTATCCAAATGCGCATTCGGAATTTGTTCATAAAGTAAAATGTACAACTGCGTAATTTGATGCCAAATAAAAGGTGCTAAACCATTTATTGCAGTAAAAAGCACCAACAATGATATTGCGGTTGAAAAATCTTTAGATTTTACGACTTGTCCTTCTTTTCTTGCTTGTTCAAGTTTTCGGGGGGTCGCATCAAATTGCTTATCTTCATCACCCATAAAAAAATACCCTGTGATAGCTTTTATTTACATAAATATAATATAATAAAAATAATAATCCCTTCAATTTAAAGAAGGGATTATTAAGAAACATTTTCAGAATATAAACTATTCTTCAGAAACGATTTTTATACCAGAGCTTGTACCTATGCGAGTTGCACCAGCTTCAATAACTGCAAGAGCGTCAGCTTTAGAGCGAACACCACCTGAAGCCTTAACTTCCATACCATGAGGTGCAACGATATCGTGCATAATTTTAACATCTTCTGGTTTTGCACCTACGCCACCTTTTACAAATCCTGTTGAAGTTTTTACCAAATCAGCTTTTGCTTCAACACATAATTCACAGGCTTTTGCAATTTCTTCTTTTGTCAATAAATCTGTTTCTAAGATAACTTTTAACTTATGATTACCGCAAGCTGCTTTTACTGTTTTAACGTCATTAACAATGTAATCATAATCTTTATTTTTCATAGCGGATACGTTCATAACCATATCAATTTCATCAGCGCCATCGCTAATTGCTTTTTTCGCTTCAAATGCAGTAACTTCGCTATCACTTGCACCTAAAGGGAAACCTACAACTGTAACAATTTTTACATCAGAACCTGCAAGATTTTCTTTTGCTAATTTTACGTATGCAGGATTAACACAAACACCTAAAAATTTGTGTTCTTTTGCTTCTTCAAACAATTTTAAAAATTCTTCTTTTGTTGCATCTTGTTTCAATAATGTGTGTTCAACGTATTCGTTTAATTGTTTCATATAAACCTTCCTTTCATACATAATCATATAATAAAAATAAATATAATAAACTAATGTTACGAAAATTTATTATAACTTTAGCTAAAAGTTAAATACATGCTAAAATTAACACAAAAGGATATATATCATGTTTGATTTTTTAAAAACAAAAAACGAAGTTAGAAAAGATGAATTATTGAACGAAATTTACGCTCAATTAAAAGAATACACGCACTTTGATGAGTTAAAAGAATCTCGCAAAGAGCAATTACGAAATATTGTAAAAAAATACGGATACTTAAATTATCCACATTTGAAAATATTAGAAGAATTATCAGCCTCTGAAACTCTTTGCGCACTAGAAGTTAAATGGGAAGATAACGGAATTTTTAAAAACGGAAAATTCTGTTTTGAAAACAACGAAATAAGTCCTTTAGCCAGAAATCACGTAACTAATGGCGATTGGTTAAAAAAAGAAGGACACGATATAAAATTAATCAATCTTGCAGGACTTGGAAACGGCAACTACGCTGAAACTCCAGGAAAATTCTTTGACTGGATTAAACAAATTTTAATTTTACCAACTGGTGATTTAAAAAGAAATATTTTTAACACAACTATATATTTAATACCATTCCAAGAAAGAGATTTCGGTTGCGCATATTTACCAAGAAGTTCAGAAATAAGCCAAAATTTAAATGACGAAAACATTGAAAAGACACTTCATTTTGACGTAAAGAAACAAGTACAATTATTTATTGAATTTGCTCAACTTGCTGGACACCCTGTAATATATGATGTTCTACCGCAGGCAGGCAGATTTGAAAAAATAGTTCTTGCTAATCCTCAAATTGCACGTTGGTACAATATTGACGAACTTATTGAAAAAATTAGTAAAAAAACTGATGAAATTTCAATAAAATTAGCAGATAAATTTAACAAGGAAGACATCGAAATTGTTAGTGAACTTTACAAGCAAATTTTAAGAAGTGGCGCTGGTGAAATTAGTGCAAAATACAAAGAAATTTTTGATGAAATTGATGAAAATCTTGTAGATTACAAGAAACAAATATCGAATGAAATGTCTTACAAATCTAATCAGGATAAAATCATAAAACAAGTTCGAAAAACAATTGCTGAATCACTAGAAATCAGCGTTTCTAAAAAATTAGATGAAGAAGATATAACAGATTGTGCTAAAGTCATAACAGAACTTACGGCAAACGGTTTATGGACTGTTTGTGGCGGAGCTTGGTGTTCAGCGGGTGTTCCTGTATTTGACAAAATGAGCGAATGCGGAACATACCCGATTTTCAAACATTACGATATAGATAACAAGGACGTTACATCTTTGGCTAATTTAGACTGCCAAACTCCATATTTCTTTGTTCATCTTGAAAATGGAAGCTACAACACTCCAGTAATCAAGAAATTTATTGAGCATTTAAGTAAATTTCAAAAAGATTATGGTTTTGACGGTTTTAGAGTTGACCATGTTGATCACATTGTCGATAAAGTTTCAGAAAAAAATGGCACACCAATAAGCTACCGAGCTCCAGCTAAAGTTTTGGGCGAATTAAACAAACAAATGAAGGCTAAAATTCCATATTTTGCAACTTTGGCTGAATACATGCTTGGCGACAAGAATTTTAAAGAATATCACGAAGATATGCAATTTGATGTTCTTTGGGGAAATGATATCCCTGCTCAATCAGACAAAACTCCAGAAGTCATAACTGAAGACAACCAAGAATTAACAAATTATAACGTAAGTTTAAAAACAAAAAACTATGTATCAGTTCTTAAAACTTATAATAACCAAGATGGCGAATTCCCTGTATTTGACAGATACCCTGCTCAATTAGGTGAAAATGGCGCTATTTTTAAATGGTTTAAATACAAATTTTTATCAGGCGGAAAATTTGCAAATAGACCTGTTTTATACGTTGATGGCGATGAAACATTTACTCAAAATGAGGTTGAAAAAACAGTCGGCAACGAGATTTCAATGAAAAGAAATAAAAATTATCATTTCTACAATAGATTTGATTCAATCAATCGACTTGCAAAAAGTTTTGAAGTTGTAACTGAAGGCGAAGCGCAAATTATTCTTCAAGAAGACGACGGGTTTGTAGCATGGCTTATTTCAAAAGAAACATTAAAAACCGCACTATTAATTGTTGCAAATTACAAAGCACCAACAGAGAAATTTGATATTACAGACAAAGACGGAAACACTCACACAGAAACAATCTCTGGTAAAGATATTTTTGAAAAAGAAGTTCATATTTCAGGTGATTATAAAGCAACAGCAGAATATGTTTTTAATGGAGAAGATTTTGAAAAAATAGACTTCACAAAAGAAGAAGACCACCTTACATTTGATAAACTTTACCCAAGTCAATTCAAAATTTTTGAATTAAAACGATGATTACAATGGATTTGTAACAAGTGAAAATTGCTTTTGCTTAGGTCTTGATTTTTTCAAGCTAAACAATCTGTTTTCTACAAAAGGAGCATGTGAAGACTCTGGTTTATTTTCTATAAACTTTTTGTAATAACGCATTGCATCAACTGAGCGTTTTAGCTTATCGAAGCAAATTCCAATACCTAACAACGCCTTGGAGTAAGTTGGTTTAACTTTTAAAATTTGATTAAAAACAGTGCTTGCATCTTTATATTCATCTAAACTCATTAATAATGCAGCTTTATGTTTATAAGCCTTCAAGAAATCTGGCGCAACTTCAATAATACGTTGATAAATCATCAAAGCTAATTCTTTTTCATCAACCAATTCATGCGCAAGTGCCAATTGAACTTGAGCATTCAAGTTATCTGGATTAAGTTGAATAGAGCGAACTAAACATTTAATTGCAGGGCAAGGAGTGCCGTTCATTAGATGACAAATACCTAATTCATAAAAAATCGCAAAGTCATCATCTTTAATCATAATAGCCTTTTCAAGAGTTTCAATCGCTTTATCATAATTACGCAACCCTTTATAAGACAATGCTAAACCATAATACGCATCAATATTTTCTCTATTGTTGAAAATAGCACGCAAATATTTTGATATAGAGTCTTGAAACATATTTGCAAGCCTTAAAGCATCAGCTTTTACGCATAACTTATATGATTCATCTTCAGACAAAGCTGTTATTGAAATATCTGATAACGATTTTTTATCTGGTCCACAACCCAAAGTAATTGTCATTAATCCATTCCCCTTCTGTGTCTTTATTGTATTAATTTTTACAAATTTTAGTAACAACCAAAAGGTGTATTTTTAATTGACCCATGGATTTATAATTTTTTGTGTGATATAAAATTATTATGCAAAAGTTATTGTTGATATGTGTATTAATACTTTTTTGCCTGCCAGCATGCGCAGAAGAAAATTCTGTGAGTTTAGGTGAAGTAGAAAAGCAAAAAGTTGAACTAAAAAAGCCCGTAACAAAGTTAAAGGGTTCTTTGCTAATCAATAACAAACAAGTTTTAGAAGATTTGTTAGAAGTTCAAAAGAAAAAAGACTGCGAAGATATCGAAAATCTTTGGAAAGGTACAGTTGAAAATAATCAAGTTATAGAATTTGCATTAAAAAAACTTGCAACGCCTGAAAGCCAAAGAAGAATACATTCGTCTTTAATGTCAAAAACTCTTTCTGCCATTGTAAGCGGAGCATCTTTTGTTCCTTCATTTGCAGGTGCTGACCCATACATTCAAACTAGCGCTTTCGCCGCTGGCAGACTTGCTCAACAACTATTAAACAAAAAAAATGTTCCAAAAGAAATTCCTTTAACTGATACAGAATTAATTGAACTTGCAGGATTGATTGAGAATTTACAAGACAAAATTATTGAAGCCTATTACAACTACAAAAGTTCTTTAACCTTATTGAAAGATGTACGTTCAAGACTACTTTTATATAACAAAAACTACACCCAAGCACTTAATAGCGGTAACATTACAGAAATCACGATTTCTTCAACTATGTATGATAACATGGTTTTACAAGAATATATCGCAGAACAGTCTGCTAAAAAATATTATATTGAATTACAAAGACTTGCAGGCAAAAAAAGTGTAGATAAATTACATCTATATCAATTTAATATGAACGGTGAAATTTACAAGGGGGGATTAAAATAATGAAAAAATTTATTTTTCTAATTTCATTTTTTTTAATTTCATCACCTGTTTTCGCAGAAATAACATTAAATGATATAAAATCGCCAAAACCTGCATCATATCGAGTTGGAACAACAGATGACATAGAAAAAGAATATAAAGTTAAAGACTCCGTAAAAAAACAAAATGTAAAACAAGAAAATAAATCTGACACATCACTTGAAGGACTTACTTATGCAGATTTAAGCATCAAAAAGATTTCTCAAGAAATCTCGTCGGACATAGAAATTGATTACAATGAAATGATGAGCGATCTTTCACTTTTATGGCAAGGAGCAGCGGTTAAAAGTGATACAATTAAATATGCACTTTACAAATTATCCACCCCTGACGCAGATAAACCAGATGATAAGTCAGTAAAAAAAGTTTTAACAACTATTGCGAGCATGTCAACTCTTGTTGGTGCTGGTTCAGGAAATCCTCTACTTGCAACAGGCTCGTTCTTTACAGGTTCAATGCTAAGCATTATGGGGCAAGACACCAAGGCTATGAACTACAAGTACACACGAGTTAACGACGCAGATATGATTATTTTGGTTAGAAAAATTGATGACTTGCAACAAACAATCGTAAATCGCTATTTTGATTTCATTAGTGCAAGAAAAACTCTTGAAATGACAACTAAAATGGTTAAAGAAAGAAGCAATAATTATAAACTTGCTCAAAAAGGAAACAAAGAATTAATTCTAATTGCAGACGCATACTATCGAGATGCACTTGATATGCAAATGAAAGCGCGTAATGATTACTTTGCAAAACGTGCTTCGCTAGAACAATTAGTTGGTACAGACATATTTTTACAATTTGAAAATATAATCGAAAATCGCAAATAAGAGGTAACAATGGCAAACGAATTGACAGTTTCGTATCAATACACAAAACAAGACATTATTAATTTCGTACTTGATTCTTTTTCTTTTGAAAAAATCAGATGTTCTTTATTCTTAATAATGAATTTAACAGCCTTCGCAATTGGTATAGTTTTTTTATTACTAAAAAACTACCCCTTATGCGTGTTGTTCATTGGATTTTCAATAATTGCATTTCCAATAATATTATTTTTGTCCTTCATAACTGCAAGCAACGCATTAAAAATTATAACCAACGTTGTTTGCACTCTAAAAGACGATGGTATTAACTTTATCAGCAACCTTGGGGACAACTTAATTCCATACAAAGAAATTCACGATGTAAAAGTTACGGAAGAATTAATCTTTTTATACATATCAAAAGGTAGCGCTTTAATGATACCTAAAAGAGCTTTTAAAAACAGAGAAAAAGCGATTGATTTTGCAGCGGCTTTAATGGAAAGATTTAAACGAGCAACAACTCCTCAGATATAAGCAATTTAGAATAACGCTCTTTTAAAACTTCCTTCCCTGGACGAATATTTATAAAATCCCAGGGTAAATCCTCGTTTAAATCATACGTTCTTAGCGCGTAGTCGTCAGGATTAAACTTACCCTTTGACGCTTTTTTGAACGCACCTAACTTAGAACCATTTTTATAAACTTCTAACAAAAATTCAGTAAAATTGCAATCACCACGAGATAAAACTGTTTGCCAATAATCCCACTTAACACTTGAAAAAGAGGCTTTAATACCAATTTTATGAAACTCTTTTTTTAAGAAATTCTGACGTTTTTCCAATTCCTTAGTAGCGAAACGACCGCACCATTGTAAAGGCGTATTTGGTTTTGGAATAAAAGAAGAAAACGCAAATGATACATCAAATCCTTTATTCTCAGACTTAATTTTTTTTGCAAGTTTAATCATTTCATCTAAATCAACTTGCGTTTCTGTCGGAATACCCAGCATCGCATAAATTTTTACACCCTTTAAACCATTTTCTCTAATAGTTTTAACGGTTTTTAAAATTTGTTCCTCGGTAATATTTTTATTTATAACTTTTCTAAGTCTTTCACTACCTGCTTCAATTGCAATCGTAACGTGCTTTTGATGACCTGCAACTAAAGTTTTAATAATACTTTCATCTACTGCATCAACTCTCAATGAAGAAATACTCATTTCAATCTCAGGTCTGCTTTGAATTTTATCATAAATGTATTGACAAATTTGCTTAAATTTCGGGTGAATTGATACCTGAGCCCCTAATAAAGCAATTTTATTTGAATGTTCTAAACCTAAATCAATAGTTTTTAAAATATTTTCAATAGGTGCAAATCTAACTGGTAAATTTAGATATGAAGCTAAACAGAAACCACAGCAATTTGCACAACCTCGTGATATTTCAATTATAAACATATTTGAAAAAAAGGCTTCATCTGATAAAATTGGCAAGTAAACACAGTCATTAATTTTTGCCGTAGCTTTCACAACTTGTTTTTGCTCAACTGTCGGAACATAAACCCCTTCTATTTCGGAAAGAATTTTTAAAATTTTTGATTTTTCTTGTCCCTTCATTTCAGATAAAACACTAGTTACCTTTAAATTTACTTCTTCACCATCGCCTAAAATAAGAAAATCAAAGAAATCCTTGTAAGGGATTGGATTTGCAGTAATAGTAGGTCCACCCCCAAAAATAAAAGGGATTTCTGCATTTCTGTCTTTTGACAATAATGGAATATTATACTTTTCTAACATTTGAAAAATATAAATAAAATCCAAATCAAAAGACACAGAAAAACAAATTGCATCAACATCTTTTGGTTTTATAACTGTGTTTTTTGAGTCAGAATAAACTCTTTCAACATTAATCAACTCATCTTCGTCCATTAATTTATATAGCCACAAATAGCCTAAAGAGGACATTGCAAAAGAATAACACCCTGGAAAAGCACACCAAATATTGTAATTTGAATTTATTTTGTTATATTTTTTTTCGTATAAAACCTTTTCCATTATTTCACTTTATTTATTGTTTTTAAGTATAATTCATCAATCAGAACAGAAATAATAGCAGCAATAGCAGGAGCAAAAATTAAACCTAATAAACCGCCAAATTTTCCACCAACTAACAAAGAAAAAATTACAACCAAAGGGTGCATATCCATAAATTTACCAAAAACAACAGGGCGCACGATGTTATTTGAAATTTGTTGTACCCCTAAGAATAAAATAATTGCCATTGCAACAATCCAAATTCCTTTTTTAGTCGCACTTAAAATAATCAAGGTTAATGCTATTGTTGGCCCTAAAACAGGGATAATGTCCAAAACCCCTGCAATTAAGCCTAAAGAAAAGGCATAATCAACTTTCATTATTAACAAGAATAACGAAATTAAAAACCAAATTGCAAAACCTGAAATTATTGTAGCAATGACATATCCACCGACTTTTTCTGCAATTTTGATTGAAATATCATTTGCTTTTTTCTTCATTTTTTCAGGGAAAAATTCTAAAAACTTTTCTCTTATGTAAGTCGTATCCTTTAATAAATAAAACAAAATTGTAATAACCGCAATAAATACTATTATCAACTGAACAAAACCAATTGTTATGTTCAAGGATTGACTTAAAATATTTTGAGCAATATCAGTATTTTTTTCTAATATATCAGTTAAATTAACAAAGTCAGTAAGTTTATATCCATTAATATTGAAATTTTGTAAAAAATGCTGAAATTCAACCAATTTATTAGGAATTGATTGGGCAAACATAGTAATCTGCTGGATTGTAATAGACAAAACCGGCAAAACAAACGCAAATGTTAAAACCACAGCACCAGAAACAATAATCCCCGCAGATAATGATCTGTTTTTTGTTTTACACTCTAAAAAATTTACCAAAGGTAACATTGAACACGCAAGAACAAAGCAAGCAAAGAATAACATTGCAATATCACTAACTTGCGGAACAAATTTTAATAAAATTATTAAAAGTATTAAAAAAACCAAATTTTTTGTTGTTAAAATCTCTTTAAATATCATATTCACCAAATTATCTATTAATTAATTCTTCAATTTCTTGTTGCAATTCTAACGCAGCATCTAATGTTTTTTGGTCTATAACCTTCATGTCCATAAGAATTTGCCCTAAAGGATTACTTTGAAATTTTTGAATATCAAGTGCCATACCTAATTGAATAAGATTTATCTTTCCTGACGCCAATAAAATTTCGCCTAACTTCTGGTATTCAGTTACATCTGTCCAATCGTTTATGTTATATAAATCTTTCATAAATAAATTATAACAAAGTTATAAAAAAATACCACTACCTAATAAGATAGATACTAAAAATGGCACAAAATGTGCCATTTAGTAAACTATATTAATTTTGTTTGTTCAACATCAGGTGTTGTTTCAGCTTCATTTTTTGCATCTTGCGGAAGTGCTTTCTCTAAAATTGCATCTTCTTCATCAGGAGAAATAATTTTATTAACAGAAACAACTGTGTCATTATCAACGAGGTTTTGAGCTCTTACACCAGTTGCAGGTCTGCCCTGTTGCGAGATATCACCAGCTTTAATACGAGAAACAATACCACTCGCAGTAACAAGCATAATATCATCAGATTCTGAAACAATAGTTAAAGCAACTAATCTTGATTCATTCGTTTTGAATTTAGTAGCAATTAAACCAATACCACCTCTATTTTGTCCTCTAAACTCAGATAATTTAGTACGTTTACCAAATCCGTCTGACGTTACAACCAATAAATCTGCGTCATAATTTTGAGGAACAATATCGCAACCAATAATTTCATCGCCTGTTCTTAATTTCATAGAAGTAACACCTCTTGCACTTCTGCCTAAAGGTCTTAAATCTTCTATTGAAAATCTGATTGCCATACCGCATTTAGTACCAATAATAATTTCATCTTTTGGATTTGCTAATTTAACCCAATTTAATTCATCATTTTCTTCTAAACTAATAGCAATAATACCATTTCTGCGAATATTTGCGAAATTATCTAATTCAATTCTCTTGATGTAACCTGATTTTGTCAACATAATCAAGTTCAATTCATGAGAGAAATTACTTACAGGAACAACTGCTGTAATTTTTTCATCTTGAGAGATTGGAAGAACATTTACAATAGGTAAACCTTTTGCCTGTCTTTGACCTTCTGGGAAGTCATAAACATTCAAACTATAAACCGTACCTTTTGATGAGAAGAACAATACTTTATCATGCATCATTGCTGTAAAGAAATGTTGAATATCATCGTCTTCTTTTGTTTTAATACCAGATTTACCTCTTGTTGCGCGGTTTTGGCGTTCAAAAGTATCTAAAGAAATTCTCTTGATATATCCTTGATGTGTAATAAATACTGCCATTGGAGTATTCGGAGTTAAATCTTCAATACTCATTTCACCTTGTTCAGCGATAATTTGAGTTTTTCTATCATCTCCATATTTTTCTTTATCTTCCAACAACTCTTGCTTAATAATTGCAAGAACTTTTTGTCTATCAGCAAGAATAGCTTCATATTCTGCAATTTTCTTAATCAATTCGTCATATTCAGCTTTAATTTTGTCTTGTTCTAAACCAGTCAAACGTCTTAATTGCATTTCAAGAATTGCGTTAGCTTGATCAATATCTAAACCAAATTTGCTCATCAAACCAGTTCTTGCATCTTCTGTTGTTTTAGAAGATTTAATCAATTCAATAACTTCATCTAATGAACCAAGAGCGATAATTAAACCAGCTAAAATATGAGCTCGAACTTTTGCTTTTTTCAAGAAGTAAATTGTACGTCTTGTAACAATTTCAACCCTGTGAGCAACAAATTCAGATAAAACTTGATGCAAATTCAATAATCTAGGTTGTTTATCACAAAGAGCAAGCATGTTTACCCCAAATGTAGTTGCTAATTGAGTATATTTAAACAAATTATTTTTAACAACTTCTGGTTTAGCATCACGTTTCAACTCAATAACGATACGCATACCTTCTCTGTCAGACTCATCTCTAATATCTGAAATACCTGTTACACGTTGTTCTTTTACTAAATCAGCGATTTTTAAAATCAAATCTGATTTATTAACTTGATATGGAATTTCAGTAATCACGATTGCAGTTCTAGTTTGTCTGCCAGCACCGCCTGAAATTTCTTCAAAAGTAGAAACAGCCTGCATTTTAATAGAACCACGACCTGTTTCATAGGCTTGTTTAATTTCATTTAAACCTACAATTGTTGCAGATGTAGGAAAATCAGGTCCTTTGATATGTTGCATTAATTCAGGAATAGTAATTTCAGGATTATCAATTAAAGCAATCAAACCGTCAACAACTTCACATAAATTGTGAGGTGGAACATTTGTAGCCATACCAACTGCGATACCTGAAGTACCATTCAATAACAACATAGGTAATCTTACTGGCAATACTTCTGGTTCTTGTAATGAACCATCAAAGTTTGGTCCAAAATCAACAGTTTCACAATCAATATCAGCAAGCATAGATTGTGTAATTTTATGCATTCTAGCCTCTGTATAACGCATTGCAGCTGCCGAATCACCATCAACAGAACCGAAGTTACCATGACCATCTACTGTTAAATATCTTGTAGAAAAATCTTGTGCCATACGAACCAAGGCTTCATATACAGATGAATCACCATGCGGGTGATATTTACCAAGAACTTCACCAACGATTCTGGCACATTTTCTAAACGGTTTATCAGGTGTCATGCCTAATTCATTCATAGCGAATAAAATACGTCTGTGAACAGGTTTTAAACCATCACGAACGTCAGGCAACGCACGTCCTACAATAACACTCATCGCATAATCAATATATGAGCGTTTCATTTCTTCTCTAATATTTACAGGAACTATATTCCCTTCTGAAAACATATTTTGTTGACTCACAGTGATATCTCCTTATCCCATGACTATATTTTAGCATAAACATAGGCGCATGTTATTTTTTTTGTAATATAATTTAACTATGGAAAAAATAAATTTAGATGAAATTAATCAAATTGTTGCAGAAAATGATTTTGCACAAGCAAAAGTAAAACTCGAAGAATTACTAAAAGACGATGAGTTCAATGTTGAAGCTCTTAAACTTCTTGGGCTTTGCAACTTTAACCTTGAACTTTATGATCAAAGTCGCATAAATTTTGAAACTGTGGTTAAATATGCGCCAGATGACGCTACAAGCTGGTATTATCTTGCTAATTGTTATGATAATTTAAACGACCTGCTTCACGCCGAATCTGCATATCTTGAAGTTATTAACTTGCGAGATGAATACTTAGACGCTTACAAAAATCTTTGTGTTGTTTATATGAAAAAACACGAAGAACAAAAAGCTGTTGATTTAGCGCAAAAAGCAGTTATATTTGCGCCTGATGACTTTAGATTATATTTCCTAATCGGTACATCTCTGATGTCGCTTAAAAAATTTGAAGAAAGCATTTCTTATTACGAAAAAGCTATTGAATTAAAGCCTGATCACGCTCAAATTTATAATAATTTAGGTACAGCATACATCACTCTTGGCAAATATGACCTAGCCTTAGAAAATTATCAAAAAGCTAGTGAGTATGACCCAACAAATTCAATAACTTTCTATAACATGGGATCTATTCTTCAAATTCAAAACAAATTTAAAGAAGCATGCGAAATGTTTAAAAAAGCATACGAAGTTGAACCTCTTGACAACTATATAGTTTCTCTTGCGCTATCAGAGTTCAAATCAGGTCAATATGATGAAGCAATCAAGCATTACACAGAACTTTCAGAAAAATATCCTGACAAAAGCAATTTTCAATACAACTTGGCATGTTGTTATGAAATCTTAGGTGATTTAAGAGCTTCTGCAAATATTTTAGAGAAAATTATTGAAACAAATCCAAAAGCGATAATGATGATTCAAAAACTTGCTTCAATATATATCAAAACAGGTCAAGTTGATAAAGCCAAAAATTTATATGAAAAAATTGTTATGCAAGGTGCAGTTACACCTGATATTTATTATGAATACGCAATTTTGTCTATGAAAACAGGAGATTTCGACCAAGCAGAAAAAATCTTCAAAAAAGTTTTATCACTAAATCCAAATTCTGCAAAAACGCATAAAGATTTAGGTGTAATTTATCTAAACAAACGACTTTTTGACTATGCAAAAGATGAATTTGAAAAAGCATACCAATTAGACCCTGATAATAAAGATATCGTTTTTGAATATGCAAATTATCTTCATGCAACTGGAGATTACACAAAAGCTGATGAAATGTATAAATACGCTCTTTCAATCACACCAGAAGATGCAAACTTTTTAACTTTTTCAGCAAAAAATAAAATGGCATTAAACGATAATGAAGGCGCATACAGCATGTTGCTTAAAGCTCTTGCAAAAGCACCTACAAGCGATTTTATATTATTTTTACTGGGTAAAACTGCATTTTTATGCAAAGATTACGATAATGCGAAATTATATCTTGTAAAAGCCTATGAGATTACTCCAAACGATGAAATAGAAAACATCTTGGCGCTTTGTTATTTTAATCTTGGAAACTTCACTCAAGCAAACCAATTATTTTTGAAAATACTGGAAGCAAACCAAAATAACACAATGCTTTTACTAAATAGTGCAAAATGTTATAAAGAAATTGGTGATAACGATAAAGCGCTTGAACAACTTGAAAAAGCCGTTAATATCTTCCCAGACTTTGAAGAAGCACACGAACTTATCAGAGAATTGTCATAAAAAAAATTTATATTTGAAAGAACTGTTGTTAAAATAGGGTTTACAGATTTGTGAACATACACTGCCGAGCAAAAAAAAAGCCAC
>CAKUXD010000036.1 GCA_934699705.1 uncultured Candidatus Melainabacteria bacterium | reverse complement strand
GATTAAATCTGATTCAGCAAAAACCCCACAACGACCTGCAATACGAGCAGGATTTGTAGATTTTAATGCAGTATCACCAAATTCTTCAATAGGAACATTTAATCTTTGCGCTTGGTGGTCTAAGAAACTTCCAGTACCAGCCGCACAAACTGTATTCATCGCAAAATCGGTTACAATACCATCACGTAAAATAATAATTTTACTATCTTGTCCACCAATTTCAAGAATTGTCTGAACCCCAGGAATATTAATACTTGCAGCAACAGCATGAGCTGTAATTTCATTTTTAATAATATCTGCACCAACCAATGCGCCTGCCAAATTACGTCCAGAACCAGTTGTACCAACACCCTTTACATCATATTCTTGTGTTGCTTGTGATTTTAATTGATTTAACCCCTTTTGAACCGCCATAACTGGTTTACCAGCAGTTCTTAACATATAACTATCTACATATTTACCGTTTTCATCAACTAAAGCTAATTTTGTCGTTACCGAACCTACATCTATTCCTAAGTATGTTGTTAATCCCATTTATATACCCTTTTTCTTAATCCTTTATTCTAATATATCACAAACATGAAAAAATAAAGCCCGAAATTTACTGACATAAATTTCGGGCTTTAATATTGATAAAATAATTATTTTACTACAATATTTACAAGTTTTTTAGGTACAACAATAACCTTAACGATTTGTTTATCTACTGTTGCTTCTTTAACTTTTTGACTTTCAAGAGCAATTTTTTTCAATTCTTCTTGGTCAAGTGCCTCATCAACCTCAATTTTATCACGAACTTTGCCATTAATTTGAACAACTAATGTGATTGAACTTGCTTTTGCAAGATTTTCGTCCCATTCGCACCATTTTTCGTCGTGGATTGAAGTTTTTGCACCTAATGATGACCAAATTTCTTCAGTCATGTGAACTGCAACAGGCGACATCAATTTGATTAAAGTTAATACTGCAAAGCTAAATACATTTTTGTCTTCATCATTCCATTGAGCTTTATTTGTCCAATCAGAAATGTAATTTGCCAATTCTCTGTATTTAGAAATTACTGTGTTAAATTGAAAATCATTTGAAATATCGTTTGTAATACCTTTTATAGACATGTGTGTCATACGAACTAAGTCGTCGTTAGCTTTTGTTCTAACTTCAGGTACTTTATAATCAAGTAAAATTTTGTCTTGATTTGTTGAAATCATTCTCCAAACTCTGTTCAAGAATTTGTAACACCCTTCAACACCTGCGTCAGACCAGTCAAAATCTCTTGCTGGAGGTGAATCTGAAAGAATAAATGTTCTTGCGGTATCTGCACCATAATTTTCAAAAATTTCGTCTGGATCTACTGTATTACCTTTAGATTTAGACATTTTTGAACCATCTTTTAACACCATACCTTGAGTTAATAAGTTTTTAAACGGTTCATCAAAACCTACAAGACCTAAGTCGTGCAAGGCTTTTGTAAAAAATCTTGAATATAATAAGTGTAAAATAGCATGTTCAATACCACCTACATATTGGTCAACAGGTAGCCATTTATCAACCAAATTTTTATCAAAGCATTTTTCAGAGTTTTTGGCATCTGAATAACGCATATAATACCAGCTTGAACACATAAAAGTATCCATTGTATCAGTTTCTCTAACTGCATGCCCGCCACAAACTGGGCAAACTGTATCTTTAAATGTTTCAGAAGTGGTGATTGGGGATTTACCAACGACAGAGAAATCCACGTCTTTTGGTAACAATACTGGAAGTTGGTCTTCCGGAACAGGTTGAATACCACATTTATCGCAATATACGATTGGAATTGGAGCGCCCCAATATCTTTGGCGAGAAACCAACCAATCACGAAGTCTAAATTGAGTTTTAAATTCACCAAATCCTTTATCTACTGCAAATTGAGTGATTGCTTTTTTAGCATCAACATTATTCATTCCGTTAAATTCGCCTGAATTTACCATAATACCTTCTTCGGTATAAGCATTCGTCATTTCTTCAACTTTTAAATCTTTTTCTTTTGGAGAAATAACAACTTTCATCGGTAAATTATATTTTTTAGCGAAAGCAAAATCGCGTTCATCGTGAGTTGGTACAGCCATTACCGCACCTGTACCATATTCTACTAACGCATAATCAGCAGTCCATAATGGGAATTTTTCACCAGTAAACGGATTAATAGCATGAGTGCCTAAAGGAACACCCGTTTTAACTCTATCTGTTGAAAGTCTTTCTATTTCTGTTAATTTACGCGCATTTGCTCTGTATTCTTCAACGGCTTGTTTATTTTCGTCAGTTGTAAGCGCTTCAATATCTTTATATTCAGGAGCTACAACAAGGTATGTAATACCAAACGCAGTATCTGGGCGAGTTGTGTAAACTGGAATTTCCATATCTTTTTCAACAACTTTAAATTTTAAAATTGCACCATGAGATTTTCCAATCCAGTTTGCTTGCATGGTTTTAACATTATCACCCCAACCGTCAAGTTTATCTAAATCCTGAAGAAGTCTGTCTGCATAATCAGTGATTTTTAAAAACCATTGCGATAAGTATTTCTTTTCAACAACACTATCGCATCTCCAACATTTGCCGTCAATAACTTGTTCATTTGCAAGAACAGTACCACATTCGTTACACCAGTTTACAGCAGCTTCTTTTTTGTAAGCTAAACCTTTTTTGTAAAGTTGTAAGAACAACCATTGAGTCCATTTGTAATAATCAGGCTTGCAAGTTGCAACTTCTCTATCCCAATCATAAGATAAACCCAACATTTTAAGTTGTTTTGTCATATACGCAATGTTTTCATCTGTCCAAGTTTCAGGATTTGCGCCATGTTTCATCGCAGCATTTTCTGCAGGAAGCCCAAAACTATCCCAACCCATTGGGTGAAGAACATTATAACCCTGAGCCTTTTTAAAACGTGCTATTACGTCTGTAATTGTGTAGTTTCTAACGTGTCCCATGTGTAGCTTTCCGCTTGGATAAGGGAACATTGAAAGTGCGTAATATTTAGGTTTTTCACTATCATCATCTACATGAAATGAGTGATTATCTTCCCAATATTTTTGCCATTTCTTTTCGATTTCTTGTGGAAAATATTCTTTATGCATTTTTCTCCTCACATATTTTTACTATTGTATAAATTTATTTTACCATGATAAAATAAATTTAGATAAATATTTAGAAAAAGGAGCAAATATTATGCAAATTGGAGTTGATATAGAAGACAGCAACAGATTTGAATACCGTTCTCAACAACTTTTAGATAAGATTTTTACTAAATCCGAACAAGAATATTGCTTGGCTCAAGCAAAACCTTCTCAACATTTTGCTGGGAAATTTTGTGCAAAAGAAGCCTGTATAAAAGCTCTGCAACAATACGGAATTACTGGAATTTATTTAACAGACATTGAAACGTATCACGATAAAAATAATTGCCCAAAATTAAGACTTTTGAAGAAAATTTCTAAAAACCTTCACTTTAAATTGAGCATCTCACACGATAAAACTAAAGCAATCGCGTTTGTAATCGCGAAATAAAACGCGTAAGCCGATGTGAAGCAACGCGCATGGCGACGTTGAGTCGGCAGAGCAGTTGCGTAACATAATATCACCGCCGTAGGAAACGCAGGACAAAGTCCGAGTACCACAGGCGGAAAAAAACGCGAAGCCGATGTGAAGCAACGCGCATGGCGACGTTGAGTCGGCAGAGCAGTTGCGTAACATAATATCACCGCCGTAGGAAACGCAGGACAAAGTCCGAGTACCACAGGCGGAAAAAACGCGTAAGCCGATGTGAAGTCAATTATTTGGCGACGAGAAGTCAGTAAAATTTTAATCAAAAAAGCGCCGAGCTTGAAAAGCTCGGCGCTTTATCTATAAATATTTAATCCTAGTGGCTCCAGCCATCTGGACGACTACCTTTTACATACTCAATTGGTTTTTTAGGCGCTTCTGCAAGTTTTTTATCTAAGTATGCAATCGTTTCAGGAAAATTTTGTTGCAAATATTGAGAACGAATTCCTAAAACCTCGTGAGTTCTTGCAGTTGTTAAAAGTGCATTTGCCTCAGCAATTGTTTCTTTTTTACCACCGATTTCGCCATTATAGTGAGTTTCGTGGTTTATAAAGTATGCAATGTGATTTCTTTGTGCATCTGGATATGTTTTATTAAACGCTTTCTTTTCTTTTTCATAGATTTGATTGAATTTTTTGTCATTAAACAAGGCGTTATTAATACTTTCTTTTTGTTTCAACATATCAACATCTTTAACATCGCAAGCATGACCTAGTTCGTGTAAAATAACAAACAAATCATTACCTGTTACAATTTCACGTTCATATTCTGTTGTTTTAGAATAAGAACTCAAAACATCAGGAATACCAGTCAATTTGCTTGTTGATTGTTTAAGTTTGAACAATTCTTCACCTGGCATTTGTTTTAAAACATTCAAAATAGGTTCTTTCATGCCAGATATATCTTTAAAGCATGCAAATGTTACGGTTCTTTCAGGTTTTTCAAGATCTTTTACGTGAATATCATAACTTTTTTCAGGCATTGTAATTTCATATTTATGCCCATTTTTTGAAGAAATAAATTTTCTATCATTAATAACTTCAAACGTTTCACTGTTATTCAAAAGAACTTTGCCGTTTTTGTTTGTAATTTTATAATCAACAATTCTGTTACCTTGTGGGTCATCTTCATACAAATATTGAGTACGAACGCCAGAAGGCGAAGTCATATCTTTTTTAATAGTTGTGATGCCGGTTTTTTTGTCAACTTTTGCCATTGAAACTTGTTGAACTTTTCCATTTGGCATAACATGTTTGATATTAAAAATACCTTTTACATCAGACGGTTCTGTATATTCTGTTCTTTGAAGTTTACCATTTTTGTCTTTTATCAATCTAATTTCGTGAGTAACGATTGGTATATTTTTTTCGTTAAACTCATAACGAGTTTTTGCAGTTGTGTTATTTCTAAAATCGTTTACTTTTTGAATTTTGTAAGATTTACCCTGTGGAAGCTTATAGCTTGTTAATTCTTCAACTGCATAGCTTTTAAGTTTGCTATCCATAACTTCTTTTAAAGTTGTTTCTGCACCTTTTATCTTAGATTTTGAAAAATCTACATCTGCATCTGGCTTATTTTTTACTGCAACAAGCGTATAATCACCTTTTGAATAAGCATCTCTTGCAAAAGTGATTTCTTTCAAGTTATCTTCGCCAACAGTTTTAACCATATCATCAACTTTTTTTACTAATTTTTTGGTATCAAATTTTGTAGGTTCTTGAACTGCTTTAATAACATTTTCACCAGATAAAGGCGTATCAATTAATTGTTTAACCCTTTTTACATCTTCTGGCGACATGTGATATACATCAGCCAATTCACTTGATGTAGGAATTTTCAATTCGTCATTTTTATTTTTCTTAGTCGCAATATCAGTAATATCTTTAACTGTATCGTAAGGAAGTACAAGAATATTTCTCAAACCTAATTGGCTGATATTTTCTTGTGGTGCTAATTTTTGAGCAAATACACACTTTCTAGGATCTTCTGTTAAAGATTTTTCTATACCTTCCAATACACTCGGATAAGTGAATTTATTCCTTTTTCCGTTAGATTCTTTAATGTTTGCAAGATTTTCCATAACGATATCAGGAGTTAGGGATTTTTCAAATTTATCTTGTTTTAAGCCTGCTTCTTTAACTTTTTGGCTTTGCTTTTTTAATTCTGTACCAACTGTTTTTGGTGTATTTACTCTATTTATTTCCATTTTTTATTCCGTATTTTGTATTATACGGTTTATTGTACCGTATAAATTTTATTTAAACAAGTATTCTGATAATTTAGCAATCGTTTTTGGGAAGTATTGTTGCAAGTATTGTGAACGAGCGGCAATATCACTTTGCCCGTTATAAGAATTTAATAAAGCGTTTGACTCTGCAACTGTTTCTTCTAAACCGCCTCTTGAGCCTGAATAATGTTCTTCAACATCGATAAAGTAGTTGATGTGATCTCTTTGTGCATTTGGAAATGCCTTATTAAAAGCAGCTCTTTCAAGGTCATAAACTTTTTGAATATCTTCAGTTCTTGTTAAAACACTATTACCGCCATTGTTATCTTTTGAATGACCCAATTCGTGTAATACTGAATATAAGTCATCTACGATATCTATTTCCTTTTTATCTGGCCAGTAACAACAATCATCTAATGATTTTGCACCTTTTAAAATATTTGTTGTATCTTTTAAGTTGATTAATTCTTCCCCTGGAAATTTTTTCAACAAATTAAGCATTGATGCTTTGTCGCCTCTAAGCATTTTGCCTAGATTTAAAACGTTTTCTTGTTTTGTTTTTCTGTCTTTTACAGTCAAAGAATTTTTATCGTCGCTAACTGTCATTTCATAAACTTTTCCATTCTTTGAAGAAATAAATTTTTTATCATTAACAACTTCAAAAGATTGAGAATAGTTTAATAAAGTTTTACCTTTTTCATCAGTAATTTTGTAGTCAATAATTCTATTACCTTGTGGGTCATTTTCGTACAAATATTGAGTTCTTGTACCATCTAAGGATTTCATATCACGTTTTACTGATACAATACCAGTTTTTTTGTCGATTTTACCAGAAGAAATCTGCTCTACTTTTCCGTCTGGATATACGTTTTTAATATCATAAACACCTTTTACTTCTGATTGTGTCATGTATTCTGTTTTTAATTTTTTGCCGTTCTTGTCTTTTACAACCCTAACTTGCGTTTGAACATTTGGATATCCTTCATCATCAATATATGAACGAACCATAGAAATTGTATTATTTCTGAAATCGTTTGTTTTTCTTATTTCATACATCGTACCATTTGCAGAAGTATATTCAGAGGTTTTATCTACTGCAAGTCTGTTTAATTTTTTATCCAATAATTCTGTTTTTGTAATTCCAAAAAGAGTTTTACCAGTAATAACATAAGCATTTTCTGGGTCATAAATATCTTTTTTGAATGAAACTTTATCTAAAGATTTTGAACCGCAAGATTTTTCCATTTCAACAATCTTTGAACCTAATTTTTTCAAATCAAGTTCTTTATTTTGAGCAATATCAACAATTTCATCTGCTCTAAGTGTTGTATCAGTTAGTGGTCTAATTCTCTCCAACTCAGACGCTTGAAGTGTTGAAAATTTAATTAAATGACTACTTGCGTATTTTGGATTACCATTTTCTTTTGTTTTTTTAGAAAATTCATTTACAATATTCAAAGTGTCCGCTTTAGCGTAAGAAATTCTTGCCAAATCTTTACCCTTCATATTTGATAAATGTGCCATCTCCTTTAATGGTGCATATCTTTCAGGTTCTCTATCAACATTTTTCAAAATTTGTTGAATATGTTGAACATTATAAACAGACTTACCTTTTTTATCCTTAATGCTTTCTAATTCTGCAGTAAAACCTGCTCTATCATATCCAGCTTTTACAAATGTATCTTCTTTAGGTTGAGAATGCATTGGAACGGTTGCTTTACCTAACTTTCCACTCTTACCCTTTCCTCTTGTTCTGTTCAATTGTTGAACTTGAGTTAAATCGTAAGAAGATACTCCTTGAATTGCCATTAAAAACACACACTTTCTTTATTTAAGTAAACTATGCTAACTTAAATGCCTGTAAATATCTTTTTTGCCATGTTTTTAGACTTTTGTAACATGTCTTAATACGATAATCAGCAAAAAACTTTACAAAATCTAAAATTTAAGGTAATATATAGTTAAGGTTTCTTAAAAAGAGAACGGGTTTCCCGTTCTCTTTTTATAATAAAGGATAGAGGCTATGAAAGAAGAAATTAACAGACACGAAATACTAGAAAAGATTATGCCCCTTGTTGAAAATACTGCAATGAGGTTTAACCTTATACCAGTAGAAGTTGATTTCACAAAAGAAAATCATCGTTGGTATCTTAGAATTTTCTTATTTTCGTACGACCACCCTGTGAACCTTGAAGATTGTGAAAATGTTACAAGAAGTATTCAAGACTTTTTGGACGAATTAATTCCTTGCAAATACTACTTAGAAGTTTCTTCTCCAGGGTTAGAAAGAAAATTCAAATCAGAAAAAGAATATTTGATTTTTAGAGGCAGAAACGTAAGTATAAAACTTAAACAACCACTTGAAGGTGAAACGGAACAAATTTTTAAAGCAAAACTTATCGACTATGACGAAAGAGAAGGTATTACAATCATTAGACTTGATGACGAAAAAGAAATGGTTTTACCAATAAGTGCAATAAAATCAACAAAACTTTATTTTGAATAACAAAATAAAAACCGTAACAAATACGGTATAACGCAAAAAATACAAAATCGAAAGGATATAAAAAATGATTAAAATCGGAACAGCACTATTTGAAGCATGCGAAGAACTTGAAAGAGAACGCGGAATTTCAAAAGAAGTATTAATTGCATCTTTATGCGACGCAATGGTTGCAGCTTACAAAAAATCTATGAAATGTAAAGAAGCAGCAAATATTGAAGCAATTTTAGACGAGCAAACTGGTGAAATCGGCGTTTTCTGTACAAAAGTTGTTGTAAAATCGGTTGAAGACGGCATGGAAGACGAACAAATTTCTCTAGCAGAAGCAAAAGAAATTGACGAAGATGTTGAAATTGATGACGAAGTTAAAATCGAAGTTACACCAGAACAATTCGGCCGTATCGCTGCTCAAGCTGCAAAACAAGTTATCACTCAAAGAATTAGAGAAGCAGAAAGAAATCTTGTTTTGAACGAATTTATGGATAAAAAAGGTACTCTTATTACAGGTATTATTCAACGTGTTGAAAATAGAAATGTTATCGTAAACATCGGTAAAACAGACGCTATCATGCCTGCAAAAGAACAAATCCCAGGTGAATACTATAAACCAGGCAACAGAATCAGAGTTTTTGTTGTAAACGTAAAAGAAACAACTCGCTTACCACAAGTAATTGTTTCTCACGCACACGCTGAAATTGTTAGAGAATTATTCGAACTTGAAGTTCCTGAAATCGAAGATAATATTGTAGAAATTAAATCAATTTCTCGTGAAGCTGGTTACAGAACAAAAATCGCAGTATGGTCAAATGATCCAGAAGTAGATTCAGTTGGTGCTTGTATCGGACCTAGAGGTTCAAGAATTCAAACTATCGTTAATGAATTGAAAAACGAAAAAATTGATATCGTAAGATATTCTGAAGACCCAGTTGAATACATTGTAAACGCTTTATCTCCAGCAAGAGTTGTATCTGTTGATATTCTGGCAAACGACGAAAATACAAAAGAAGCGATGGTTGTTGTACCAGACGACCAATTATCACTTGCAATCGGTCGCGAAGGTCAAAACGTAAGATTGGCTCACAAATTAACTGGCTGGAAAATTGATATCAAATCTGTTTCTCAAATGGAAAGAGCTGAACAAGAAGCTCAAAGAAATTATGAATATCAAGACGAAGCTCCTGTTGAAGAAGAAAAAAATTACGATGAAGATGAAATCAACGAAGAAATCGCTGAAGAAATGAATCAACAAGAACTTGATGAAGAAGATATGGTTCAAGAAGAAACTTCTGAAGAAGACTCTGTTGAGGAATAATTACGAATTTTAGAAGGATAGCAAAATGCTATCCTTTTTTTAATACAAAAAAGGAGTGTAAAAATGAAAAAACTACTAATCACATTGTTTGCATTATTTTTAGGCTTACAAGTAAACGCAGCAACTACAACTAATTGGGATTCAGCAGCTGCACAAAAAAGATTAAATAATATTGCATACAAAATTATCAAAGCAAATTCTCTACCAAGCGGAATTTCAGTAAAAGTTTCAAACGACGATAATGCAAATGCTTATGCAAACATTAACAAAGAAATATATGTTTTCAAAGGCATGCTAAATTACGCAACGACAGATGATGAAATTGCAGCTGTACTTTCTCACGAAATCGGTCATATCGTGAACGGACATCACGCAAAACAATCTATTTTAAATTCTATAATTTCAAGTATTTTTGGCACAATTGAACCAAAAACTGATGGACAAGCAATCGGTGTTGCTGCAGCAGAACAAATTTCCACTTCAAATTTAAGCAGAAAAGACGAGTATGAAGCAGATATTACCGCAGTTGATTTGTTAGTAAAAGCTGGTTATAACCCTCTTGCTTTAATTTCAGTTTTGAACAAAATTTGTGGAAATTACGTTGATGTAATCTCAACTCACCCAACTGGTGAAAAAAGATTAATGAATATTTATGACTATACAAGTTACAATTATCCAGCTTTAGCAAAAAAAGGCTACTCAACAGATTCTTATAAAAAAGCTTATGCGCTAATTAGTATTAATGTACAAGAAAGAAATGCTAGTGCAAAAAAAGTTGCTAATTGGAAAAAACAACAAGAAAAACTTAAAAAAGATAAAATTAAACGAGCTAAAAAAATGCTTAAATCAAACAATGGTTGGAACTCAGCTTACACAGCAATCCAAATTATGAGTACTCCAACTACAAACGAAACAGGCTCAGAAAAATAATTCTTTAAAATAAAAAAAATCCTCGCTGAATCTGGCGAGGATTTTTTGTTACAAACTTTAAGTTTAAAATTTATCAAATCTGGGTATTATATTAATATATAGGAGAGAACCGGATGAAGTTGAAGACCCTGTGGAACAAGTTCATTGTTGAAACAGTTGGCCCTTACAGTACAGGCTTAACGCTGGAAAAAAAGTTTGGGCTTGAGTCTGCTGCGGTTTTGAACCATATTTATAAAAATAAACCAGCTGGCGAAAACATGCTTGGAGTTTGGTTAGATAAAAAATTTGTAACAAATGCTATTTGGGACGCAATTAGACGACGAAAAGCTAATATAGCCGAAGCTTTGAATGATGTTTTACACGAATTTTTTGACAAACGCGCTTATTCGACTGTAAAAATCTGCGATTACGCTTGTGGATACAGTAATTATATTATAGAAACGCTTAAACACTATGAGCGCGAAAAATTTGAGATTGTATTTATTGACAAAGATATGAAATCTCAATTTGAACTTCGCGAACCAATTAGAAATTTTCAAAATGTTCAAACAAGATTTAAGCGTTGTGATATTACAACAGATAAAGCTTATGATTTTATTGGAGCGCCAGATATTGCAATTTTATCAGGATATTTCGATACAGTTTGCAAGGACGAAATCTTGATTGAATATATTTTAAGAAATATCTATAATTCATTAAACCCTGAAGGATATTTTATCTTTACAACCCAAAATACTGACATCAATATAAAAACTGTTGATGAAATTTTTGAAGATTTTTCAAAGAAAAAGACTACAAAAGACGAAAAAGAAGTTACTAAAATAAAATATATGGCAGAAATTGCAGGATTTAGAATTCTAAGCGAGAAAATCGATAGCGAAAATCGTTATTGCGTGTACATCGCCACAAAAGGGTAATTTAAAAAGTTTACAAAACAAGTAAAAGCGCTGATTTAATTTCAATTGGCGCTACTTTGTTATCGTTAAAATCACAAAATTATGTTATACTTGTCATATGAAAAACACGATTTCATTCACCAAAATTATTATTTTAGCGTTTATTTTATTAAGTACATTTTTTTGCATAGCAATAACAAACCAACATAGAATGGTTGTTTTATCCATATCTTTAATGGGTTTTGTTTTTTCATTTTTGTCATACTCAAAATATTTGATTATGAATAAACAAGAAGATTTATTTGTTATATTAAATTCTTATTTTGATGGTGCATTCATAGAAAAAGTTAGAAGTTTTAGTTTAAGTAAATATAAAAATTGCACAGTTTCTCAACGAAATGTTAGCATTAACAAAGACACTAATTTTACTGATGAGCCGACACAATATGGAAACGAATATTACCTAAAAATTTTTACGGAAAATGGTATTTTAGAACCATTTAGTGGCAATAGTTCAAAAGAAAAAATTAAAATGCTTGCAGATAGAATTAATAAATTTTTCAAATATCAAGATAATAGCCTAACCCTAAAAGAAGATTACAAGAAAGTTTTACGATACATAGGATACGGTTTAATTTTACTATCAAATTTTATCGGATATGCAAAATTTATTTTAACTGTGCTTTAGTTCCTTTTACACTACATAAATATAGTTTTTTCTAACTTGGTTCTCACCCTAACCTAAAATTTTTATATAAATACAATGGAAACCCTGCATTTATACAAAAAAAATACTCCCCAGGTTGGGCTCGAACCAACAACCTACCGGTTAACAGCCGGTTGCTCCACCATTGAGCTACTGAGGAATATCTGTAAATTCATTATACCAAAGACTTTTTTTATTGTAAAGTCTTTTCTTTAAAATTTTGATAAATTTATTAAATTTTGAAAATCTACATACCTTTCCGCTAACTCCTCAAATGTACCTGTATCAACAATCTTACCCTCTTTTAGATATACTAATCTATCACATTGTTTTAATGTTACTAATCTGTGAGCTATCGCAATTATTGTATTTTTTCCTTTTATATTTGTTAACATCTCTGTAATTTCATTCTCAATTTTTACATCTAAAGACGATGTAGCCTCGTCGAAAATTATCAATTCTGGTCGTTTATATAACGCTCTGGCTATCAACAATCTCTGTTTTTGACCTTGCGATAAACCGTCTATCTGTGCCTCTATTCCGCCTTTTTCTTCTACAACCTCATACAATTTTGCACATTTTAAACTTTCAATAACTAAATTTTTGTCAATCTCATCTGAAGATTTACCCCATGCCACATTGTTTAAAAATGTTCCCTCTAAAATATTTCCCTCTTGTGGCACATATCCAACTAATTCCCTAAAACTTGAAATATTTAACTCTGTAACTTTTTTGTCATCTACAAAAATATTACCTGCTTTTTGTGGCAATAAACCCATTATAATATCTGCCAAAGTCGTTTTGCCTGAACCTGACAAGCCGATTATTCCAACAAATTCACCTTGTTTTATTTCTAAATTTACATTCTTTAAAACTGGTTTGTCTTTTTCATATTCAAAACTAATATTTTCCAAGCGCAAAACTGAATTATATTCAAACTTTTCATCACTTTTTTTATTGTTTTCTAATTCATCAAATTTATTAATTTTATACTCGTTAATCATTTTTTTAACAATATCTTTTGAAATATTCATATTGTTAATCGCCATTTGAATACGATTTAAGCATGGAGCAGTTCTAAATATTACCGCCAAAAATAACCCATAATATGCAATGATTTTTGACGCAACACCTGCATTTTGATAAGAAATCATCATTGCAACTAAAACAATCGTAATTATTAAAAACATTTCTATCACATAAGGCGTACTACCTGAATATAACGAACTTTTTAAAATTACATCATTACCTTTTTGTTGAACATCTTTAAATTTTTTATAAAAATAATTCTCCGCAGAAAAAATTCTGATTTCTTTTAAATTATTCAAATTTTCTATAACTTGACTATTATTTTCAATAGAATATTTTAACAACTTAGGCGCAATTTCTTTTGTCTTAGCGTTAAAAAACTTCTCAACAATAATAAAACAACACGATAAAAATCCTACCAAAAATAATGAAATTAATGGCGTTTTTATAAACAATAAAGTTAAAATTATAATTATAATTATACTATTTGACACAAGAATAAAAAATCTCGCCACAAAAGTTTCTAAAACCGTTGACGATAATGCAGTAACATTATAGATTTTCTCTGAAACAGACGAATTTAAAATATTTCTGTATGATGTGTTTATATAAAAGTTCATTATCTGTAAATTAATATCAGTTTTCCATTTCATAATAATTTTATTTTGGACATACAAACAAAAAACCATAATCAAATTTTTTGAAAGAAACATTAAGGTTGCCATAATACCTATTAAAATTGCATTAATCGTAACTTCATTTGTATTAGTAACCCTCGAAAAAATTTCATAATACGTACTATTTGTAATCAATTCTGGCTTCATTATTAACATCAAAAATGGATAAATCAAACCTATCCCGACAAATTCCAAAAGCCCTGCAACAAGCGAAATCATTAAAAATCCTAGAACTTTAAGAGATTTTCCTTTGCCAAAATATTTAAAAAATTCAAATAATAATTTAAACATACAATAATTTTACATTAAAAAAATATTAATTTCGTGCATTTGTAAACAAAAACATGTTAAAATATATTTATCAAAATAAAAGGAGAAAAATTTATGTCAAATCCCGTTTTTTCAAGACGAGCAATGGAAGGTAATTCCACAATTTTAAATGGCGAACCTATGAGTATTAGTGGCGCTATCAACAAGACTTTCATACTATTTGCATGCTTATTAGCAACAAGTGTTTATGAATATTACTTGTATTTGCAAGGCTTTACTGACAAAGCTATGGGCTTAATGATGGTCGGCTTTGTTGCATCAATAATTTCATTTATTGTAATCATGTTTGCAAGAAAAACCATAAAATATATGGCACCAGTTTATGCACTTGCAGAAGGTTTAGTCCTAGGTGGTCTATCTTGTACTTTTGAAGCAGCATACCCAGGAATTGTTGTCCAAGCGGTTGGAGCAACTTTTATGGCATTTTTTGTAATGTTATTTCTTTACAAAACAGGTACAATCAAATGTACAGAAAAATTTAGAAGTGTATTGATGATTTCTATGTTCTCAATTTTAGGAATTTATCTTGTTCAAATAATCGGCTCATTTTTCCATTTAAGCATTCCAGGACTATTCTCATCAGGACTTGTTGGAATTGGATTTAGCGCATTTGTGTGTGTAATCGCAGCACTAAACTTCATTATTGATTTTTCTGTAATTGAAGAAGGCGCAAACACAATGGCAGACAAATCTTTCGAATGGTATGGCGCTTTTGGTCTAATGATAACATTTGTTTGGCTATACATAGAAATCTTAAATCTACTAGCAAAAATGCGTGATAGATAATAAAGTTTAATAAAATTTTCAGATAAACTATCGGGCGCAGACGGCAAATGCCGTCTGCGCCCTTATTTTGGCCAAAAATCTTGAAAAAATTAGCAATATATGCTATAATTCGCATGCGGAATCGAATTTTTTAAAGGAATTTTTTATGGACGTTGGCGGAATAAAAATTAATTTACCCAAAATAGGTTCAAAAACTGACAAGAACAAACCGCTAGCCAATTTGAAAGAACCTATCAGGGATTCATTTGTAAGACACGATGATGACGAAGTTCGTCAAGCTACATTTGAATTTGAAAACATCGAAAAAAATGATGGTTCAAACTATGATTTTGTTAATAAATGTATTTTCAAAAAATTATATCAAGATGATTTAATTGATGTTGACGTTGTAAAAACCTTTAAGGACACTAAATTAGATCTTTATAATATGTCTTCAATCTATCAAATGAAAAAAGATAGAAATGATGACAAATTTTACGACAAAGTTTTAAAAGCAATGGAGAAAATTCCAAACGGTAAAGAAGCTACTGGATTTGAACAAAACAAATTCGAACCTAAAGAAGAATTTTCATTGCAATTTAAACCTGAAAAAATGAGTAAAATTGACAAATTGATAAGTGATAACTTTAAAAAAATAGGTAAATCTTATAAGTTTGATACAAATTCTTTAGAAGTCATTGAAGAAACAGATGCAAAAATTGAAGGTGGTTTGCTTGCTCAATTAAAGACAAGAACCTTCGATTATAGAAATAACACTGTTGTAAACAGAGTTGAAGATGTAACATTAAATGGTCTTCACTTGTTAAAACAAACAATAAAAACTAACGACAAAGACGGTAAAATGATTAAAGAAGAAGTTATGACACCATCTGCGATTAAGGGTATGTTTGATGTTGAAGTAAATTATGCAAACGGTAAAAAAGAACAAATTGCAAAATCTACTTTCGACCAAAAATCAGGCATTACAACTATCAAAAAAGACATGACTTCTACTGACGGCACTCGCACACAATTTTTATACGAAGATGACAAACAAGGTAACCGAATTATTGATTACAAAATTACAGATAAAAACGGTAAAATTTTAATGAGCAACTCTCAATCCTTTGAAATTGTTGACGACAACCATTTTATATCTTCAAAAAATGGGTATAAATACGATATCAAAACTGATGATAAAAAATTAACAGTTAAAAATTTACATACAGAACAAGAAGCAACTCTTGATTTTAAAAAAAGGTTTAAAGGCAATAAGGAAGAACTTAAAAAACTATTAAAAAAAGTTCCAGGTGAAGAATTATTTGAAACAATAGATTGCATTAAAAAATTAAACGGCAAAAATAAGGATAAAGTTCTTGATTCATATTATAGCATGCTAACAAGAAACATTAATATTGGCAACGATTTAATGGTATTTTTACACGAACTTGGACATGCCAAAGATTTTGCAACTACAAAAAAGATGGATATATTTACTGGCAAAAACAACAAGTTATATTCAGGAAATAAACACATTCAAAAAACATATCTTGAAGAATGTAAACAATTTAATACATCACATTCTGATGCAGAAAGAGATATCATTGACTACTTTATCCAACTAAAAGGGCATTACGGCGGAGAATGGGGCGGACTTTCAGAAGTTATTGCTGAAACAAACGCTATAACTAATACTTATAGTGATGCTAATGTTGAAGTGCTTGGTCCACGTATGCAATATTTGCAACAACATTTTCCAAAAACAATTGCAGCAATTCGCGATGCAATGAATTGGAAAGATGATATAACCGCAATAGAATACTACGGCACGTAGCGGATTTGCGGTAGGGTGAAGTGAGTGCAACGAACGAAACCCGTCAGAGCAAATAGCCTTATTTGAGCGCTAATTTGAGTGTAACGAAAATTAAAAGCGAAAATGCTAAGGCTATGCGTACCCGAATAATCCAAGAAGCGGATTTGCGGACAAGTGAGCAAAGCGAAACTTGGTAAGCGAGTGGCGAAGTTGACGGCAACGTAGTGAAGTCAACGACAGCAACGAGCGCAAAGCAAATCCAAGACGCGGATTTTCCGTACGAACGAAGTTCGGGTAGCGAGCAGATTGAGCGAACTGCACGAAGTGCAAAAAGCGAAACTCTGTGAGCGTGAAGGAAAATCCAAGAAGCGGATTTACGGACAAGTGAGCAAATAGTTCTATTCTACGTTATTACTGCAAAAGCAATTTTTTATTGAAAAAATACTTTATCATAATATAAGAAAAAATATATAGTGATTTTATG
>CAKUXD010000035.1 GCA_934699705.1 uncultured Candidatus Melainabacteria bacterium | reverse complement strand
AAAACTCAATTAGCAATGTTACAAGCTCAATCTCAAACTTTAGAAACAAGATTAAAAGCTTTAGATACACAAGTAAGCTACATCGACAAACAATTACAAGCAGTTGAAAAAGCTGAATCTAACTCAATTGATGCAGCAACTCCTAAATTCGGTTTAGCTTAATAAATAGTTAAAAATCAATAATAACAATAATTTAAGACATTCCTTTTAACAGAGGAATGTCTTATTATTAAGAAATGTAAAGATAAAGAGAGCAAAAAAAGCAATTTTTTGAGAAAAAAATACTTTATATAAGTACGAGAGATTAAGAGGATTAAAACAATGGGTTTCTTATTATTCGCAGCAAGAAAAATTCAATTAACAAGAAAATTGAACGAAAAACAATATGAACAAATGCTTATTTCTCAAAAACACGAACAAGCAGTTAAAAAAGTTGCTGACTTCCAACAAGCAATGACTGATATGAAAAATATGACAAGCGTATTCACTAACGGTATCGCTAATGCAGCTCAATCTCAAGCAGTTATGACTTACTTAGGAACTGATTTATTCAAAAAATTACAATCAGGTGCTACTTTAACAGAAGAAGAACAAACAAAAGTAAGCGGTGCTCAACAAGCAGCTTATGTTGGTTCACAAGCTGGTACTAGATATGCTCAAGGCGTTTCAGCTGTAACTGAAAGCATCTTCAACGCAGCTAACAAAACTCAATTAGCAATGTTACAAGCTCAATCTCAAACTTTAGAAACAAGATTAAAAGCTTTAGATACACAAGTAAGTTACATCGACAAACAATTACAAGCAGTTGAAAAAGCTGAATCTAACTCAATCGATGCAGCAACTCCTAAATTCGGTTTAGCTTAATAAAAAATTAATTCTCCTTTCATAACAAAAACTTCCAAGCCAAAAACTTGGAAGTTTTTTTATAAAAATAATCTTTTTGTATGGTTGATTTTTGGATAAAATTCATTAAAATACAAATAAAAGATTGGAGGCACTATGTCAAAATATTTAGACGGAACTTCATTATTTACTTCAATGAATTCAGGATTGACTAATACATTTGGTATTTTAGCAAATGCGTTTAATGGTGATGTAACGCTTGCTAATTTGGCTAGTAAAGACGCAAATTCTGCAATTTCTAGCAATGGATTAAATCAAAATTTTAAATCATATCTACAAACAAATTTTTCAAGTTTTGATAAAAATAAAGATGGTAAACTTACAGCAGACGAATTAAACGAATATACATCTAACTTAACACGTCAAGGCATGACAATAGAACAACTTTATCAATTAGGAACCAGCACAGGAATGTCGTCTTCTTTGTTAGAAACAGTTGTTTCTCATTTTAATGAAATTGATAAGAACAAAGACGGTAAGGTTACAAACGCTGAAATTCAAGCATACGGCGTTGAATCCTCTGTGGAAAAACAAAGAAAAGCTGATAGAACAAACATGCTAAAACAAATGTCAACTTACTATGACACTTCAAGTACTTCAGATTCTAGTTTACTTGATTACAGGTACTTATCCGATAGTTCTTCTGATAAAAACGAATAACTCAATAAAAAAGCCCCTGATTGGGGCTTTTTTATTTTACATAAAATACTAAATTAATTAATAAATCAGCTATTAACAAATAAACAGTTGATTTAATCGCAGCTTGCGTTGTCGAAATACCAACGTCTTTCGCGCCACCTTTTGTCATATAACCTTGAGTAGCACAAACAAGAGCAACCAAGCCACCAAAAATTGAAGCTTTTAACAAACTAATATAAATATCTCTTGTGTTTAGCCATAACCAAACGGAGTTCATATATCTATTCGGGTGCAATCCTATTGTCATATTAGATACCAATAATCCACCTAAAATACCTATTAATTCAGCGATAATAACCACCATAGGTACAGTTAAAACTCCTGCTAAAATTCTTGGTGCAAAATAATATCCAACAGGGTCAACTTTTAAGGTTTTTATTGCATCAACCTGAGATGTAACCTGCATGTTAGCTATTTCTGCTGAAATAGAAGTACCCGCTCTTGCGCCAATTGCTAATGCGGCAAATCCAGGGGCAATTTCTCTGATAATTACTACCGCAATTGTTCCACCAATATAAGTGTCCGCACCTGACATTAAAAATTGCTTTGCAACCTGAATTGCAATAACCGCAGCCGCAATAAAAGAAATCACCATAGAAATTGGTAGCGAATCATAGCTTATAGCCGCAGACTGTGCCAAAATACTTTTAAATCTTACGTTTCCAGACAAAGTATATTTTATGCTGTTTATTAAATTTTTAACACACAAGCCTAAAAAACTAATCATTAACTGCTACACACCAATCTTTATATTTTGGAACTTTACCTCTAACAACATCATTATACAAGTTTTGAATATCACTAACAATTTTTCCAACTTTTCCATCACCAACTGGACGTTTATCAATAGAAACAATTGGAACAACTTGTGCACCTGTACCTGAGAAAAAGGCTTCATCTGCGGAATATAGTTCACTTCTGTCAATAATACGTTCTTCTACTTGCAAGCCTAAAACTTCTTTTGCCAGTTGAAGAATAGTATTTCTTGTAACACCAGTTAAAATATCAGAAGTTGTAGTTGTTGTAACTAATTTTCCATTAATTACCAAGAATAAGTTCATTGCTGCGCCTTCTGCAACTTTTCCAGTTTCTGAAAGAACAATAGCTTCATCAAAACCGTTTAAACGAGCCTCTGTCGAAATAATTGATGCATTTACGTAAGCACCATTAATCTTTGCTCTTGGCGGAATTGAATTATCAGAATTTCTTCTCCAACTTGATACACAAACATTCAACCCCTTACTTTCAAAATAATCGTCCATAGGGAAAGTTATAATTAAGTATTTATCAGGATTATCAATCAAATGAGGCCCAATTCTATCAGCTGATTTATAAATAATTGGTCTGATATAAGCATCTGTTTTATAATTGTTCTTTTGTAATAATTTTCTCAAAACTTCAACATGCTCATCTGGAGAGTAAATTTTATCAATAAATAAAATTTTTGCACTATTAATAAGACGTTCAAAGTGTTCTAAAGGGCGGAAGATATACATTTTGTCTTCTTCCTTGTTGTAATAAGCCCTTAATCCCTCAAAAACTGCTGTTCCATATAAAAATGCATGTGTCATAACCGGAATGGTAGCTTTGTTCTTTTCTACAAATTCTCCATCAAGAAAAACATATTCTGACATATTGCCTCCTTAAATTTTTATTATATCTTGGCATAAAATATTATTTTTTTAAATAAAATATATACTAATATTAAATTTTTAGTTATTTTATGGATTTTTTAACATGTTTTTATTATTATGTTTTTATTAGGCGTGGGTATGGAACTAATATTAAACATAGTATATATATATATCGCAGTATTTTCAGTATATTATTTCATTCTTGCTATTAGAAGTTTGAATGATAAACCTTTTGTGCTTTTTAGAAAATACTCTAATAATGTTGAGCCTGCATTGCTTTCTGTCGTTATATATGCGCACAATAATTATGAAGCTTTAAAGAGCATGCTTAATCAATTAAAACAACAGACTTATCCTATCCAAAACTTTATTATACAGGTAATTCTTGATAATTGTAGTGATCATTCAGAAGAATTATTTATAGAAAAGTTTGATAATATCAAGGTTTTGAACCTTAATGACGGCGTAACAGTCGGCAAAGATCAGGCTATTTCGATTTTTATTGAAGGCATGAGAGAGAATACTGTCGTTGATTCTTACGTATTTTTAGATGTTGATAGGTTTATTGAACCAGACTTTTTATACAATGTAAACAAAGCTTTAACAATGGCTCCTGTTGTTACTGGTCAAACTATTATAATTGAAAATGATAACTTTACGCTTTCTGAAAAAATTAAAAATTGTTATGTTAAATATTCAAACAATTTCCTTCGCACAGCTCGTTCTTTAATGGGTTTGGCTGATAAAATTGACGGCTCATTTATGGCTATAAAAAAGGAATTTGTTGAAAGAATAGATGCTCTTGATTTAAAAGATATAAATACTGAACTTAAATATAGCTTGTTAATTACAAGTTTAGGCTACCCTTGCAGATTTATACCAGATTTAAAAAACTATGTAAAATCATACAATTATAAGTTTGAAAGACCTTCTCTAAGTTGTAGATTGAGCTTATTTAAACAATCCTTTTCAAAAATTTTTAGTTTTAAATTAAAATTGATGGAATATATTTTCTCATTAATTTCTCCGAGTGCTTTGGTTGTTGGGCTTTTGTCGCTATTCTATTTGGCTTTATCTTTGAAATACTATTTCATGTTTAGCTTTATAATTGTATTTACAATTTTTTCACTTCTTTTGCTTGCATTTGCTATAAGTATTATCAAATCAGGTTTATACGCAAAAGACTTTATTTACCTTGCTTTGTACCCATTCTATTCAATAGGTCATATTTTAGATAATTTACCACCTTACAGATTTATAAAAAAATATTTCTTTAATAAAAATACGAAAAACGATATTCAAAAATTTACTGTAAAAGTTATTGCTACAAACGGAAAAGCAAATATTCCTTGTAAATTAGATTTGATTTCTGAAAACGGACTTGCAAGAGTTGTTTTTAGATTTAAAAAGAAAAAATTTACATCAAGCAAACAAATTCGTATGGTTGAAGCATTAAATGAATTGACTGCAAAGTTAAATGATTATGGCTTTAATCTTAAAATTTGCTACTGTTGCGAACATTTTTCAAGTATTGTTGATGGTTCACAAAATATGATTCAAGGCGAATGTAATTATCAGTTTGTTGGCCGTAAACCTGATGAAACGCTAACAACGCTTATGTGGAATTCTTGCTCTGCTTGCAAATCTAAAAAAATGATTAGTATTATTGAAGATATAAGATTAAATCAGAAAGATGAGCAATGAAAAGATTAAAAATTCTTTTTACAATTTTATTACTTTTTGCTTTTGTTTCACCTGCTATATCTGATGAATTAACAGATGACTACTTTGATATAGCACAAAATTATCTTAAATCTGGCGACAGCACAAAAGCTTTAGAATACGTTAATTACGTTTTAATGCTTAATCCGAAATATACAAAAGCTATAAAATTAAAAGACAAATTAATTCCGCAAGAAACAAATGATGACTTGACTAGTACTGCTATGATTTTGTCGCAACAACAAGGTAAGGTTTCTGATTTTGCGATTTTAGATGTTCCAAAATCGAATAAATACAAAGTTGAAAATACTTCAGACTACTACAACCGTCAGGGGAAACAATTTTATCTGAACGAAGAATATGATAGTGCTATTCAAAGTTTTTTCAGAGCAGTTTCAGTTGATAACAAGAATTATATTGCTTACAACAACTTAGGTATGACTTACTGGATGAAAAACAATTTAGAAAGTGCTGAAAAATACTTCAAAAAAGCTGCATCATTAAGTAAGTCTTATCCTCAGCCATACATTAATTTAGCTCTTTTATACAAACAAAAGGGCGATTTAAATAAGTATTATTCTTATTTAACAGAGGCTTTAGAGGTTAATCCAAATAACTACTGGACATATTATTTGTTGGGTGATTTTTATACATCAATTGACAATTACGCTAAATCTGTTGCGTATTATCTTGATGCAATTAGCTTAAATCCAAACTTTTCGCCACCATACTTGGCACTTGGAGTATCTTATTTTAAAACCGACAAATACGAGCAATCAATTGTTTCTTTAAAAAGTTACATTGAACTAAATCCTAATTCGGATTTTGCATATTCAATGTTAGCAAAAAACTACTATTTATTAGGGGAATATCAAACTGCTAAGAAATTTATGAAAAAAGCACTTAGCATTAATCCGATAAACGCTTATAGAATGGAGTTGGCAAAAATTGAATTTAACGCTGGAGAATACAACAATGCTTTGTTAAATTTCCAAATTTTAGAACCTGAATATCAATATGCAGAGTTATATAACTATATTGGTTTATGCTATTTAATGCTAAAAAAATATGAATTGTCTATTCAAAACTTTAATAAGGCAATTGTAGCTGATAGCAGACGCCCAATTTATTACTATAACCTTGCTCAATGCTACAAAGCACTAGATGAAAAACAAAAATATGTACAATATATGAATATGGCTTTGCAAATTACGCCAGTTACATATCAAGATTACATTGATTTAAGTTGTATTTACTATAACACAGGCAAAATTAATCTTGCAGTTAAAATGCTTCAAAGCGGTATATCAGTGTATCCTGACACCAAACAATTGTATCTTGCATTATTAAGTCTATATGACAGAATTGACGATAATGCTGGATATAACACTACAAAAAATATTATAGAAACGAGATTTAATTCAGATGAGCAGAAGAAAACGTTCAAGTTGTTTAAGTAAAATTTTTAATACGATATTTACGTTTATACTTGTTGTAATTACTGCAATTGGTATTCAAACGTACTCTAATATCGCAAACGGTGCAACTACATTAAAGTTTGCACAAATTAGTGATAACCATTTATCCGCAGAAACAGTAAACAAAGGGTATAGGCTAACTGCCAATTCAGGAGAACTTCTTGATGATGCGATAAACCATATTAATCAAACTCCAAACCTTGATTTTGTATTTTTTACTGGTGATATTATTGATGTTCCTTTTGAAAAAAATATGTTAATGTTTTTTGAACATGCAAATAAGTTAAAATATCCTTATTACGCAGTTCCAGGTAATCATGATATATGTATTGGCGGATATTTAAGTAAAAAACTATATGTTGACTTAATGCAAAAACACAACAAATATTATAAATTTGATAAAACATACTATTCTTTTGTACCAAAGACTGGATTTAAGATTATTGGCTTAGATAATATTATTGATACACGTTTGACCGCTAATGGTGAACTATCTCAAGAGCAACTTGATTTTCTTGACAAAGAACTTGCAAATTCTGGCAATAACATTGTATTAATATTTATGCATGTACCGCTTTTACAACCGTTTTCAAGTGATAACCATAGACTTTTGAATGCAGACAAAATGCAACAAGTTTTGTCAAAATATAGTATGCCAATAGGTATATTTACTGGACATTATCACACAACAAAAGTTAGACGTTTGAACGATAATATCGTACACATCAGTACGCCAGCACTAATTTCATATCCAAACGCTTTTAGAATGGTAACTATACATAATTACAAGAAGAAGGCAGTATTTGAACTTACATACACGCCTACACGTTTGGTTGAATTACAAAAAAAAGCTAAATTATTAGTTTTCCATTCGTCTACTTATTATGGTAGCGAAGCCGACAGAACTACTAAAGTAACAATAGAAAAGAGGTCAAAATGACAGATGAATTTAAAGTAAAATTTAGAGGTGTAAGAGGTAGCTACCCTTGCGCGAATAAAAGGTTTATGCAATATGGCGGAAATACTTCTTGTGTAGAAGTTCGAGTTGGCGGGCATTTAATTATTTTAGATGCGGGAACGGGACTTATTGATTTAGGCGAAGAACTTCTAAAAGATTACATTATTTCTGGCGATAGCGTAAGCACTCGCAAACCAATTGAAGCTACTTTGTTATTTAGCCACATACATCAAGATCACATAATTGGTTTTACTTTCTTTGCACCAAATCATATTCCAACAACAAAACTTAATGTTTTTGGCGCTGTAAATTATAATGAAAGTCTTGCTGATGAATTAGCACAGCTATTATTTACAAAATCTTTTCCAATTGATTTAGGTGATATTGCAGCAAACTTAAATATTTGCGACATCAACGATACTGAATGCATTGTTCTAAGACATGGTCAAGACCCAATTGTTAGAAACCTTGTAGATGATTTTGAAGCTAAAGAAGATGACGTTGTAATTACATCTTATAAATCTTATGCACACCCTCAAGAGGGCGTAATTATTTATAGAATTGAATATAAAGGAAAATCTTTAGTTTACGCAACAGATAAAGAAACTTATTTTGGTGGAGATAAGAAACTTGCTAACTTTGCAAGAGGTTGTGATTTGTTAATTCACGATTCTCAATACACAACTGAGGACTATTTGAATCCGCACGCTCCAAAACAAGGATTTGGGCATTCAACTTTTGATATGGCGTTAGAATCTCAAGATTACTGCCACGCTAAAAAGTTAATTTTCTTCCATTATGACCCAGGTTATGATGATGATAAATTAAACTCAATTTCAAAATTATATGCAGAAATGTCCGATAAAGCAGATTTTGCCTATGAAGGGTTAGAATTGACAATTTAAGCATGAAAAAGTTACTTTTAACAATTTTTATTTTATGTTTATGTTCTACTTCAATTGCAATTGCAAAAGACAGAGAATATATTGGGCTTTCAAGCATTAATCCTGAAAAGAACGCGTATATTCACAATAACTTAGGTCTTGGTTATTTGAATATGGGACAGTATGGTGCTGCAATTCAGGAATTTAAAATCGCAATTTCATTAAATCCAGATACACAAGCTACTGCAGTATATTTCAACAATTTAGGCGAAACTTATTTAAAACTTTCTTATTATTTTCAAGCCCAAGACTGTTTTGAACGCGCATTGAGCAAATATCCACTTAATTTTAAATATTACTTAAATTTAGTTACCGCATATCAAATGCAGGGCAATTTAGACACAAAATTAAAACATCTATTAAAATATAAAAAATCTCCGCTTGATGATATTACAATCGGTTTAATTTATATCGCAAAAGGTCAAACAAATCGCGGGATAACGATTTTAGATAACTTTGTTATGAATGAACCAAAATTACTTATAACAGATGGCGTAAAGTATTATTTAAAAGGGATTACAGAGGCGCAGAAGTCCGCAAGGTAAGCTCTTTAATGATTTGTTCAATTTCAACAGAAACATCATTTTTAGAGTTAACATTATTTTTTATAAGTTGCGCAAATTCTGCTTTTTTAAACTCATGAAAGCCTTTTTTCTTGAAAATTTCTTCTAAATTTTTAACCATGCTCTCATCAACAAATTCACTTTCCTCGATAGAGTTTAAATTTGCAAAATGGTCGTTTAAAGTCCTTAAAATTAACTCTTTTGGTAAAATATCTTCGAACTCACCGCCATTAATCAAATGAATTTTGTCTGTTTTTCTTAATTTTGGTTTTATTTGGTTATAATTTTCTTGCGCATCATTATCTAAAAGCACAAAAATTGGTAATTTTAGCTGTTCTGATAACAAATAAAACATTTTAACAACCTGATTTTTTCCACCTGCTGACACAATTTGAATGCCTTTTTCATCAAAATTAAAACCACATTGTTTTGCAAAAACTGGCAATAAGGTTTCCTCTGTAATCCCTTCTACAATTATAACTTCTTTAATAGGAAATTTTGTTTTAATCTTATTTTTAAATTTTGGCGATAAGGTTTTTAACCATTGTAAATTTTGTACAGAATTTTCGGTTACAAATTTGATAAAAGCATCATAATTGATTGAATTATCTAAAAGAATATTTACGTTATCATTCAAATTAAAAATTTGATTTTCGTAATTCTTTAATTTTTTATTTATATTTAAGGTATTTTCTACCTCACCTAAAATACTTGTAAGTGAAGTATTAATAATATTTTCCGCAAAATACTTTAGCGAAGAATAATCCATAACTTCTAAATCTTTTTTTCTAAATTTAGGTTCAATTAAATTTGATAAAATAACGTCAAAAAAAACGCGTAAATACTTTTGTTCAGTGTATTTAAAACGAGTTAATCTATCAATAGATATGACCAATTGCTCTTTTGTTAGATTTTTAATTTTTAAATTCGTAATCTTACCTCAATAATTGTTAACAATTTTAATATATTATACCTTAAAATAGCAAATTTTTGAAATTATTTACGTTTAATAATATAGGTAAATTTAGGCGCTTTTTAATGATATCAAATTTAACAGGAATTAATAATACAAATATTTATGTTCAACCTGCAAAAACAAAAGTTAGTGCAGGTGCTTTAGCGTCTAATTATAACAATAATAATGTTACTCGCCCTTCATTTACTTCATATAATCCTGTTAATGTTGTGAAAACAACTTTACAATCTTCTGCCGATATTCAAAAATTTACTGAGGTTTCAGCAAATCTTGATGCAGAAGGTAAAAAATCTCTTGATTATATGTTAAAAACTGGTATTTTATTGAATAATAAATCAAACGATAAAACATCAACTTTAGATAATTTACACAAGATTATTACGAATAAACGCGCAAATGGATTAGACGCAAAAACAATGTTAAACGATACCGTTAAAACCATTGCAAATCCATTAATTATAACTCAACATTTTGGTAATATTCCAGATAATTTAAAACCAGTTTTAAAAGAATATGATCCATCAACAACGGAAGTTACACATTCTGGTTGCTGTGTGGCTGCAAGTATTGAATACAATTTAGCAAGTCAAATGCCTGCTGAATTTGCAAGAGTTGCAGAAGGTTTATCCTCTGAAAAAATGGCTAGTACAAAAACAATTGATTTAAAAAATCTTTGTGAAAATCAAGATGACGCAAAGTGGCTTTTAGATAATTTTAAAATTCCATATCAAATGAAAGAAGGAAATAAAGCAGAAGTTACGATTGCGCCTGATAAAAATGCTATTTTCAGAGCTCATATTCAAACAATTGACAGAGATGCACTAGAACGTTCTCCATTAGATGTTTTGATGCAATCAACCTTTATGAACGTGGGTTCTCAACAAACATATAATACTTTAAACGACGTTCGTGTAGCGTCATTCGGACCTGGAGATAGAGGTCTTGTTGAAATTGAAAAAACATTTACTGAATCAATTGTTACAGACACTAATAAAACATCAGTAACCTTCCAAGACGTTAAAGAGGCCACTGACGCAAATGGTAATCCTGTTGCAAGATTAGTTGGTCATACAGCTGAACCAAACGTAATTAAGCGTTGTTTACTAAATTCTATGGCTATGGGACAAAATGTAATCATCGGTTACACTTCTACTGATGAAAATAATAACATTGTAAACGGTCATGAAATAACAGTAATAGGCGCAAAAACAACGGCTGACGGAAAATTAGTTTTTGTTTGTAACGATACTGATGATGATTCGTCAGAACCTGTTGAATACCACGAAGACTATATTATTCCAAGAATTCACCACGTTGGCTTACCAACAGAAGTTGTTGAAGCGGATAGCAAGTTAAAATCAATTGCATAATCAATAAAAAGCGATTTACAAATCGCTTTTTATTTGCGTTCTAACTTTTTAATTCTTACCTGAACATCTTCGAGTAATTTTCTGTTTATTGCTATCAAATCAGCTAAAACAGCTATCAACCCTATTTGAATACCAGTTAAAATCAATATTGCTGCAAGAATTAAGGATTGAATATGTCCATTTCCGCCAATTGTAAAATAAAAGTATAAAAATCTTCCGCCTAAAATTAATCCGAAAAATAAGAATAATATCGAAAAAGTTACGAAAAATCTGAATGGGCGATACACAATAAACATTCGAAGCATAGTAAATGTAGAATTTTTCACGTATTGAAAAATGTTTTTTACAAGTCTTGATTTTCTCATATCAGGATTAGTTCTAATCGGTACAGAAATTATGTTTAACCCCTTAGCCTTAGCCTGAATTATTGTTTCCATTGTATAAGAATAATTATCAAATATATTCAAAATATTTGCAGTTTCTGCTGAAAAAGCCCTAAAACCACTTGGAGCATCTTCGATTTTTGTTGAAGAAATTAATCTCATAAACGCAGAACCGCATTTTTGTAAAAATTTCTTCATAGGAGAAAATGATTTTATTTGACTTATTTGTCGCGCGCCAATAACCATATCCGCGTGTTTTTCAAGTATTGGTTTAACTAATTTCTCAATATCTTCAGCACAATATTGGTTATCTGCATCAGTATTAACAATGATATCTGCACCTTGTTTAAGACATTCATTTAAACCAGTTTTAAAAGCACCAGCAAGCCCTACATGGCGATTTAATTTAACAATATGATTAACTCCATTCCAACTTGCAACATCAGCTGTTTTGTCTTTTGAACCATCATCTATTATTAATGTCTCAATTACATCAATACCTTCAATATGTTTTGGTAACTCTCTTAATGTAGCTGGTAGTGTTTCTTCTTCATTATAACAAGGTATTTGAATTATTAGCTTCATAGATTATTCCTTATTTTAATTTTTATTATACAATTAAAATATGAACTTTACAATTTTTTGGATATGTATAATTACAATTATAGGTTTTGTCCTAAGATTTATTGGCTTGGATAAAGATGGCGGACTTTGGAACGACGAATATATTTCTTGGTTTATTGCTTCCGCTCCGACTTTTAAAGGCTTTGTTGATGGAATATTGTCGCAATGCCACATGCCATTATATTACATTTATTTAAAAATAGTTATGTTAATTGGCGGAGATAATGATTTAGTTTTAAGATTTTCTTCAATAATTCCAGCCGTAGCCTCTATACCAGTTATGTATATGGTTGGCAGAGAAAAAACAAAATTTACTGGTCTTATGTGTGCGTTATTTACCGCTTTAAGCAGTTTTTTAATATATTATTCACAAGAAGTTAGATTTTATACGTTATTATTTTTATTTTCAGCGTTATCATTGTACTTCACAATAAGAATACTAAAGAAACCTAATAAAAAGAACTTTATTGGATTAATTATCAGTAATTTTTTAATTTTATTTACGCATACAATTGGCTTTGTTTATGTATTTTTTGATATAATTTTTATTTGCTATTATTTAAGACATTCATACAAAAAAATTGTCAATTTAATTACTGTTTTTTCTGGCGTAACTCTTGTTATAGCTTCACCTTTAATTATAAAAATCTTTACAACAGTATCCTTTTCACAATGGTGGGCGCAATTTTCGTTTAGAAGAATTATTCAATTATTTTCAGATTATTTTACTCCTGTATTATCAAAATCGTTATTACTTGAAAACTTAAATTCTATTGATTTTAATTCAATTTGCTTAATTCTACCGTTATTTTTAGTATTTATCGTATTTTTTGCCATAATACTGGACAAAAATATCAGACGTGAAAGTAAGTTAGGACTTATTGCCTTGGGAACTTTAATTGTCTTAATAATTGCATCAATGAGCGGAAAACTAGTATTAGAGGCTAAATATGCGATAGAAATTTATCCAATACTTATTTTCTTGTTTTGCGCAACAATAGATTTTTCGGAAAAAGTATTATGGTTCAAAATACTATTATTTACATTCTTTTTTGGCTTTCAGGTTTTATATATAATCAGCCCAAACTATGCATCATTTTTGCCTAGAGAAGAAGGAAATAAATATGTTGCCGAGCTTATTAAAAGTGCAAATTTAAAAAATGACGATTTTATTATTTTAACTTATTATCCAAAAAATAGATTTGAAAAATATATTAATTTTGACAAATACAATGTAATAGAAATCCATAAGGGTAATTTTAACGAATATTTCACGCCTGAAATTTCCTATAAAGAAGCTGTAAAATCTGGCAAACAAAAATATAAAGGCGCATTTGTAAATTCAATAAGACCTGTTAATGAATTTACAGGCGATAAATTAATTGATGAAATTAATGAAAACGCATATTACAAAATGAAAAAAGGACAAAAAGTTGCATTTTTATTTTTAGATTCAGTTTCATTTCTTGACGAAAACATTTTTAGCTTAATAGTAATGAACCAAAAAACATATGAAAAAACTCCTTTCCTATTTTTAATATTTTCTGATATAAGAAATGAGATTATTAAAACTCTACCAGTTAATGCAAAAAATATACGTTATGAAGTTGCTGGATCGTGGACACTTGTAAGTTTTGAATACTAATTATCTAACATAAAAATCAGCAACAACTAGTGGTTTATGTAGCATATTCTTATCAAAGATTTCCATATAATAATGTCCACCAGTATGCATTACGACGTAATCTGTAAAAAAATACGGTGAATCTTTATTAATACGATATTCGTTCGTATAAACAATTCCTGTAAGCGTATTCCAAGGTCCTTTATCATTTGCGCTAACAATTTGGACTTTTATAAAATTTGCTTTTATTGATTTATTTGACATAAATAGCCAGTAAATACGTTCGCCTCGTTTAAAGTATCTGCCATATCCTTCAGCTGTTTCTCTGGTAAAAGGAACATTATTGAAAATTATGCCATATTTGAATTTTTTAGGCATTGCAAAACCTGAAGTAAAAGTTGCAATTAATATTAAAAATACAATTAACCTTTTCATTGCTTGTTTTCTTCATTAATAGTCTGTAATTCGTTTATACGTTTTACAATAGCACGTTTTGTTAAATCATCTGTTTCTAAATCATAATATTTTTGATAATTATCAATAGCTTTTTGATTATTACCTTCTTTTTCATAGGACATAGCTAAAGCGTAATATGCATAAGCATAATCAGGGCTTAGTGCTACAACTTTATTGAAACAATCGCGACAATTCTTAAAATCACCATTTGAAGCATAAACTAAACCTAGATTAAACCAAGCATCTGAGTAATTTTTATTTACTGCGACCGCCTTTTTGTAGTAATAAATTGCTTTATCTGGATTATTTTCTATTTTATATAAATTAGCAATTTTAAAAGCTGTAAAATAATCACTTGGGGACAATTTTAAAACTTCAAGATATGTTTCAATTGCCTTTGTATTTTGTCCAGATTTATATAAATCATCAGCTTGTTTAGTTAAAGATTTAATTTTATCATCAATACCTGCAGATGGTTTATTAATCATTAAATTATCCAAATTAGCAAGATTATCATCAGTAGTTTTGTTTGAAGTATTTGTATTAACACTTACATCACTATTATTTGTTGATACAGTTTGATTATTAAAATCAGATGCATTAACGGGCTTTATAGTAACAACCGTTTTGTTAATTGTTTCGGAATTTTGTTTTTCTGATACAACTGGTTTTTCTTCAGAAACCAAAGGTAAATTTGTTATTTGCTCTGCTTTAAACGCATCAAAGTCTTTTTTATACAAATCCTTGTCTGGTTCTATTTCAAGGGCTTTTTCATAATTTACCATAGCTAAATCAGGATTTTTTGTAAACTCATAAGCCTTAGCTAAACCATAATATGCATAACTTTGGTTTGAATCTAGCGAAATTGCACGCTCAAAAGGTTCAATCGACTCTTTGAATTTAGATTGAGTTAACAAATAATCACCCTTTGAAATAAGCGCAGAAACTAAATTTTGTTGTAATCGTGAATTTTCTCTTTGGGTTAATAATGTGTCATACAATTTAATAGCTTCATCATATCGTTTTAAAGCGTGTAAAGCAAGAGCTTTATTTGCTTTAACTTCAATATTATCAGGAACTTCCGCCAAAACTTGATTGTAATATTTTAAAGCGCTTACATAATCTTGTTTTTTATGATATTGAAAAGCAAGTTCTTTCTTAACTTCTAAATCCTTATTGTTTTTAGCCAAAGATGTTAGTAAATTTTTGATAGCTAAATCATCTTTACCCTGATTTTTATATACAATCGCTAATAACTTGTAAGCATCAGCATCGTTTGGGTACGCTTTAATATATGTTGAATATTCTTTAATAGCCTCGTCATACAAACTCATATCAGATAACAAATTTGCATAATATATCCTTAATGCCGTTAAATCAGGTTTTAGATTGAAGATTGTTTCATATTGTTGTTTGGCTAAATCAAATTTATGCAATTCGTGATAAGATACCGCTAAATCCGCACGCGCTCTTACGTTTTCAGGATTTTCTAACAAGGCAAGTTTTAACATATCAACTGCACTGTTATATTGCTTATCTTCAAAAAGAGAATAACCGTAATTTGCAAATTCTCTAAATCCGTCTGGATTAGCTTTATAAGCCGTTGCATAGGCTTTATTTGCAAGTGAGAACTTGCCAGTTTTTAAATAGGCAGTAGCTAAATTTTCTCTTGCAACAGCATGACTTGGATATACTGCTAAAAACAAATTATAATAATCAATTGCTTTGCTATATTTATTTTGAGCATTTAAAACATTTGCAATATTTAAGTAATTATATTTGTAAGACGGAAAAATTTCCATTGCCTGCATGTAAGAATTATATGCATTTTCCAAATCACCTGTGGTTTGAAGAATATTACCAATGCTAATATAAATAAAAGCGTCATTTGGTCTTAATCTTATTGCAATTTTATAAGCACCTAAAGCGTTGTCATAATCACCCATATCAGCATATAAGCCCGCTAATTTTGTGTATAAAATTGCGTCTTCACCTTGAATTTCAATAGCTCTTTTAATAGCAACAATTGCTTCCTCATAATTGTTATGATATTCAAGGTTACAAGCCTGTTGATATAACTCTACAACTGCTTTATCCATAGCCGAATACGCTGGATTTGCAATAATAAACGATATTACAACAACTAATATTGATAAAATCTTTTTCAAAATTATTCCTCCTATAATAGAAAGATTTTACCAAATTTTTTTTAAAGATACAAATATTTAAACTTGTGTAAAGCTATGAGAATAAATTTCTTTGTTTAAAATAATTTTCGCAGTTTTATATATCGAAACTGAATTTTTATCTGATTTATTATAATCAATATCATCTAACTCAACAAAATCTCTTGTTACAGACGTTAAATCCAACAATAATTTATCAGCCGAAGTTTTTGGAGAACTGGAATCTAACATTTTTATTAAATTTTGAATATCAATATCAGTAGCATCAACAATCGCACAATCAAGCCCCGCACCGTAAGCTAAAGTTAAAAATACTTTGTTAATTAACGGTCTTAATTCTTTTGGAGAACCATTTGAAACGTTTGATAACCCAATAATTGTATTACATTGAGGTTCAAAACTTTCCTTCAGAATTTTTATAGTGTTTAAGGTTTCAATTGCTTGGTTTTGGGCAACATTTACGGGTAATACTAATGGGTCAAAATAAATCCTTTCGTTTGAAATACCCTTCATCATGCAGGTTTCATACATATCAAGCGCAACTTCCATTTTTGCATCAGCAGTATTAGGAATTCCATTATCCGCACTTAAAGTTAAGGCAATAAGATTTGAGCCAAATTCACTAGCTAAATCAGTCATGTTTTCAAGTCTTTCAATATTGTCTGTTGCACTATTAATAAAGGCTTTTTCAGGATTTCTGCAAACCTCTAATCCTTTTCTCATTTCTTCAGCATTTGATGTATCAAAAGAGATTGTTTTTGCGCCATTTGAATTAACTAATTCAGTAAGCCAAGGTAAAATACCAACCAACTCACCCTTAGCAGGTCCTACATTAAGGTCGATTGCGTTCATATTTTTCTGTTTTTCAATCATTGATATAACAAAATCTTTATCGCGTTTAATAAGCGCTTCTCTGACTGATTTTGATATTACATGTATGTTTTCACCAATTAATTTCATAATCTTATCCTATCATAAATAAAATATTAACTTCTAATTTTTATAATATAAATCATCGCCGTTTTTAATTCGTTTAAAAACTGGTAATCCTATAAATTTATATATAATTATTATATAAT
>CAKUXD010000034.1 GCA_934699705.1 uncultured Candidatus Melainabacteria bacterium | reverse complement strand
ATGGTAATGCCTGGTGATAACGTTGTAATGAACGTTGAACTTATCGCTCCAGTAGCAATCGAAGAAGGTATGAGATTTGCTATTCGTGAAGGCGGTAGAACAGTTGGCGCTGGTGTTGTTGATAAAATTCAAGAGTAATCTTTGATTAATCAATATAACAAAAAAGAGCTTATCTTTTTGATAGGCTCTTTTTTTATTTTAGGATTTGTGTTATTATGTAAAAAAGTACAATCATGGAATTTAAAAATGGAACAATTAAGTGCGAAAGAAAAAGACGATAAGATAGTATTTTATTTAACCAAAATAGTTCAATATTTAGGTGAAAAAAAATATGAAGAAATCGTGGAAAATGTAAAATTACTTTTAGAAATTGACGTAAAAGCTGATTATTATGGCATTATAGGTCTTGCAGAGTTTAAACTTAAAAAATATAAAGATGCTATCGAAGATTTGCATAAAGCTAATGAACTTTCTCCAAGAGCAGATTATTATTGTAATTTAGGTATGGCAGAAGATGCAATTGGAAATAAAGAAAATGCTTTAGATGCATTTGAAAAAGCAATTGAATTAAATCCAAATTCTGATTATTATTACAGTAATCGAGGCATGATAAAATATGATTTAGGCAACTATTTTGATGCAATTTTAGATTATAGCCGTGCTATTGAATTAGGCCCAAATGAAGATACTTATTATGGCATGAGAGGTTTATCAAAATTTAAATCAGGTTTAATTGATGATGCAAGCGAAGATTATAAAAAAGCAATTTCATTAAAACCAGATGAAATTGAGTATTATTATAGATTGGCAAATATTTACTTGCTGAAAAAAGATTACAATGGCGCGACTTTATATTATGAAAAGATGTTATCGCTTTGTGATGAGCAAGGGGGTAATGTTTTAGATCCTTTAGGTGTTTCATATCTTGTAAAATGTTATTTGAGATATGCCCGTGTAAAAGTTGCGCAAGGAGATTACCAATCAGCACAAGAAATGATTACTAAATCAATTCAGATTGACCCATCTCTTGATGTTGATAACGCAGGTGATTAATAAAATTTTATAAACAATGTAAAAGCCCGAACCTAAAAGGTTCGGGCTTTTACATTAAAATCTATTAAATTATGCAATACCGATTTGGCGCATAGGCATTGCTTTTTTACCCATTTGAGGTGCGCTTGTTTGAATAGCACCGTCTTTGATGCCTAATCCAACATAAGAAGTTTCGTTAGCAAAAGGATTACCACCGTCAGCACCAGCTCTTTTAACTGCTGTTACAGGTTGGAATTTGTTAACGCCTTGAACGCCGTTGATTGGTTTAGCAAATGGATTGTTGTGTAATGCTGAAATATCCAAAATCAAAATCCTTTCTTACATATATTAAAACATGTTTTTTGAAAAAATTGCCTAAATTAACAAAAATTTTACATTTATTTTAAAAATCCTATTGAAAATGGGGTATGTTTTTGCTATTATTTACTAGATAAATGCACACTTTGAGGGGATTTAATATGAAAAACAGAGTATTATTATGTATTATGGACGGTTGGGGTTTAGCTCATGGAAATGATTCAACAAATGCCGTAAAATTAGCTAATCCTGTTAATTTTTATAAATTAAAAGAAACAGAAAAATATACGCAAATTCATGCTGATGGTGAATTTGTTGGATTACCAGAAGGTCAAATGGGTAACAGCGAGGTTGGACACTTGAATTTAGGTGCAGGCAGAGTTGTTTATCAGGATTTGTCAAAAATTAATAGAAGCATAAAAGACGGTAGCTTTTTCAAGAACGAAAAATTTTTACAGGCAATTGAACATGTTAAAAAGAATAATTCAGCTTTACACTTATATGGCTTGGTTTCAACAGGTGGTGTACATTCTTCTTTAGATCATTTATTGGCATTAATTAAATTAGCGAGTGAAAATGGTTTGAAAAAAGTTTACGTTCACGCATTTTTAGATGGTCGTGATACTCCTCCTGCAAGTGCCTGCACATTCTTGCAAATTGTAGAAGACGAGTTGAAGAAACATAATCTTCCACAAACTGCGTCTGTAATTGGTAGATATTGGATTATGGATAGAGATAACCGTTGGGAACGTGTTGAAAAGGGTTACAACTGCTTGCTTTTAGGTGAAGGCAACAAGGCTGAAAACGCTATTGCTGGTGTAAAAGCATCTTATGACAATAAAATAACAGATGAATTTGTTGAACCTATCGTTTGTGGTGGTGAAGATTCAAGAATTCATGATAATGATGCAATTATTTTCTTTAATTACAGACCTGACAGAGCAAGAGAAATCTCTAAAGCAATTAATTTTACTGATTTTGACGGATTTAACAGAAAAGTAGTCAGAAAAAATATTTTCTATGTAACTTTCACTCAATATGATGAAACTTTTACTTTCCCAGTAGCTTTTGAAAAAACAAAAATGACAAATATTTTGGGCGATGTTTTGGAAGCAAATGGTGTAAACCAATTTAGAACTGCAGAAACAGAAAAATATGCACATGTAACCTTCTTCTTTAATGGTGGTATTGAAGAACCAAATGCGCATGAAACTCGTGTTTTAGTGCCTTCTCCAAAAGTTGCAACTTATGATATGCAACCAGAGATGAGTGCACCAGAAGTTTGTGAAAATGTATTAAAAGCTATTGACGATGAAAAATACGGATTTATTTTAGTAAACTTTGCAAATCCAGATATGGTAGGTCATACAGGTGTTATTGAAGCTGCAACGAAGGCTTGTAAAACTGTTGATGAATGTGTTGGAAAAATTGCTGAAAAATGTAAAGAAAATGGTGTAATCATGGTATTAACAGCGGATCATGGTAATGCTGAGATGATGGTTGATGAAAAAACTGGAAAACCTCATACTGCACACACAACAAATGAAGTTCCATTAATTATAATCAATGCGGATAAAAATATTGAATTGAAATCTGACGGGGCTTTGTGTAATGTTGCTCCTACGGTATTACAATTGATGGGCATAGATAAGCCAGCAGAAATGGATTGCGACTCTTTAATCAAGTAAGGATTTTAAAAAATGGCGGAAAAAACAAAAGGTTTAGATATAGATTTATCTTTTAAAAAAAATAATGTTGATGAATTATTTTTTAATTTAAGCGAAAACCCAAACGGTTTTAAAAATAAGGATTTTCGTTATACTTTGAGTTTAATTTATCAAACTGTTGAAGATGAATTTGCAGGTGTGTTTTTAAGCCCTAATTCGCCAGTTAGAAATACAGATTTTTACTTGGTTAATAATAATGGTAAACAATCATTTTTTGTAACTCCGACAAATAATTTTCAATACTATTTAAAATCAAAAGGTTCATTATTCCGTTGTTCTTCAAGTGTTTTAGGGACAAAAGTCGGATATGCTTTGCCACTTGATTTAGTGTTAGATTATTTTGGTGGATTTGGCGAAATAGTTGATTTTGAGGATTTATCTTACACCTTTATTTATTTGAATAAATTAACCCAATTTGTAATGAAGTTAATTGAAAAACTGTATTTTATTCCGACGGTTAAAACGCGTGGACAAATGTTTAGAATTGTTTATGAACCGATTATCGCAAATAAACAATTGGCGCGAATTATCAATCAATTTGAGGAAAATTTGCCAGAAGATTTATTTATTCAGGGTGAAAAGCCTGACAATTTTGTATCTGATTTTATTTATAATTACTTAAATTACGTAATTTACAAATTTTTGGGCATTAAATCTTATAAATTTAAAGATATTAAATCTGGTACTTATTTGATTAAGGATTTAGAACAAAAATCTTTGATGAAGGGCAACGATTACGCGGAAAACTTTGCTCAGTGGTTTGACGAATTATATTTGGGTAAATATGATGTTATTCCGTTTTTTAAGGTTAATAAAATCAACGATGACCATTTTGAATTAAAAGTTCATATTAAGAATAGAAAAACTGGCGAAGACGCGTTAATTGATGATTTATACACAAAAGAAGAAGTTTTCGGTGTAAATTCCTCAGATATTGCAAAGATTGTAGAAAAACAGTTAAACTATGCAAACCGTTATATGCCTGAATTAGAAACTTTATTTGAAGATGAAGAAAAACTTTCCTTGACGCTTGATTTAGGTGAAGTATATAAAATAATTACGCAAACGGCATATTATTTACAAAAAGCTCAAATTGAAGTTGTGCTTCCAGAAGAACTTGTAAATGTTGTTGTTCCAAGAGCTTCAATCAATGCAAGGGTTAAGGCTTCTCGTTCGGGTGATTTGTTGGATATTTTTAACACAACTTCTACAAGCGCAATTTCTTTAGATGATATTTTAGAGTTTTCTTATGAAATTGCTTTGGGTAATGATAAATTATCGCTTGAAGAATTTCAGGAATTGGTTAAGGATTCAAAAGGTTTGGTAAAATATAAAAATAAATATATTTTAATCGATCAGGACGAAAGTAAAAAAATCTTTGAACAAATTGCTAAGGCAGATCATAGTAAAATGACTAGAATGCAGTTAATTCACGCATCTATGTCTGGTCAGTTAGATCAATACGATTTTGATTATGATGAAGCATTTGCAAATATTTTGAAGGATTTTACAAAACCAATAGAGGTAACTCCGCCAGAAGGTTTGAAGGGCGAGTTAAGACCATATCAGCAAACTGGTTTAAAATGGTTATGGACAAATGTTTCAAAAGGTTTTGGTTGTTGTATGGCTGATGACATGGGACTTGGTAAAACAATTCAGGTAATCAGTTTGATTTTAAAATTGAAAGAAGAAGATAAATTGAAAAAGCCTGTGCTTGTTGTTTGTCCAACAACTTTAATGGGTAATTGGATGAAGGAACTTCAACTTTTTGCGCCAGCTTTGAAGGCAACAACTTACCATGGAATGGATAGACAATTAGATACAAAATTTGATGTTATTCTTACAACGTATGCCATTATGAGAATTGATGTTGAGGAATTGAAAAAACATCAATGGGGCATGATTATTGTAGATGAAGCTCAAAATATTAAAAATCCAGATACTGCGCAGACTTTGGCAGTTAAAATCTTGAAATCAGACATTAAAATTGCAATGACAGGTACTCCTGTTGAAAACAGATTAACAGAATTATGGAGTATTTTTGATTTTATAAATGGTGGGTATTTAGGCTCTTTGAGGGAATTCCAAAAAAGTTATGCTATTCCTATTGAACGATTTAAAGAAACCTCGCGTGCTACAAAGTTAAAAATGTCAGTTTCTCCGTTCGTTTTAAGACGTTTGAAAACGGATAAAAATGTTATTTCAGACTTACCTGAAAAAATGGTACTTAACGATTACTGTTACTTGTCGAAAAATCAAGCAGTTCTTTATGAAAAAACTCTTAATGAAATGATGGAAAAAATCAGTGGATTTACTGGAATTAACAGACGTGGTAATATTTTCAAACTTATTACTGCGTTGAAACAAATTTGTAACCACCCATATCAATTCTTAAAATCTGGCGATATGAATAAAGAGTCATCTGGTAAATTAGAACAATGTATTCAGTTAGTACAAAATATTTTAGATAATAATGAAAAGACCTTAATTTTCACTCAGTATAAGGAGATGGGCGAAATTTTAGTTCATGTTATTGAAGAGGAATGTGGTACAACGCCGTTGTTCTTCCATGGGTCGTTGAACGTAAATCAACGTGAGGAAATGATTAACAAATTCCAATCTGATTCTGATACTAAGGTTATGATATTATCCTTAAAAGCTGGTGGTACAGGTTTGAACTTGACTTCTGCAACAAATGTAATTCACTATGACTTGTGGTGGAATCCAGCAGTTGAAGACCAAGCGACCGACCGTACATACCGTATTGGACAAGATAAAAATGTTATGGTTCACAGGCTTATCACTCTTGGAACGTTCGAAGAAAAAATTGACGAAATGCTTAAATCTAAGAAAGAACTTGCAGATATGGCAGTTTACGAAGGTGAAAAGATTATTACAGAGCTTACAGACGAAGAAATTTACCAAATCTTTACGCTTTCTGCATAATGGCGTGAATTGTTGCGGTATAACATTTACTAATTTTCTATAAAATATAATTTTTCACAAATTCAACGGCTTGTTCTTTTGTTGTTATATCTCCGTTAAATTGTGCTTCTTTGAGCTTTTCTATAAGTTCACCAAGTGCTTTAGAGGGGGTAAGTCTGGTAAGTTTCATAATTTCTTCGCCAGAAAGTAGCTTTGGAAGCGGTTTTAAACTGTCTTTCACGTTTAAATAATAACTTAAAAGAGCTTGTAAACCTGTTATATTGTTTTTAATCATTTCCTCAGTAACGGCTTCACCTCTAGCAGAAAGCCTGTCAGACATCGCAAGAAAAATGTTATCAATCACGTTATTATTCATTTTTCTTATGTATCGCATTTTAACTTTGTCTGAAAGCCCTTCTGTTGCTATAATATGCGACGGATAAATATGATATTTAATCATATCACTTATGTATTCAATTTGTTTTTTTGAAAACTTTAGTTTACGTAAAATTGGCATACTAAGCTCTGCGCCTATGTATTCGTGCTTTATAAACCTGTGTCTGCCAGTTTCTTCTATTGTCCAGCAAGAAAATTTACCTATGTCGTGCATAAATCCTGCAAGTTTCAAATATGCAAGCCGTCTAAACGCACCAAAATCAACGCTATCAAGATGATTTTTAACTTCTTTGTTTGCAATTTTATAAAAATTTTCGATTTGACGAATTGTTTCTATCGAGTGTTCTATTAAAGGCAAGTGATGATGCGTGTTTGGTGGAACTTTTTTTACATCTGCAAAAATTGGTAAAATTTCGCAAAGTAATTCGCATTCATCTAAATCTTTTATCGCCTGAACTGTATAATTCCCGTCAAAAAGTTTCATTAATTCGTAATTTATACGTTCTTTTGCAGGTAAATTTATTAAATTTTTGTGCTTTTTAACTATATTTTTTAAATTTTCGTTAATTTTGAACCCAGTTGTTGCTTCAAATCGGAAAATTCTCAAAAGTCTAAGCGGGTCGTCAATTAAATTTTCTTCTGAAATAATATTTATTTCTTCGTTTTCAAGGTCTTTAAATCCGTTAAATAAATCAATAAATTTGTTGTCGCTTAAATCAAACGCGATAGCATTCATTTTTAAATCCCGACGGCTCAAATCCTTTTCAATACTGTTTTCTATGGGGTTTGTTATGTCTATGCAGTTAATTTTATCTTTGAGTACAAGTCTGTAAATTTTATTTTCTTCATCAAGTGGAATGTACGTCGCATTGAGCGTTTTAGCTAATTCTTGAGCAAAAATTTTGGCCTCTTTATCAATTACAATAATATCCTTGTCAAAATTTTGTTTTCCAAGACAAAAGTCCCGAATAACGCCACCAACAAGCAATACACGAGTGCTTCCTGCAAAGGTTTTTATCTGGTTGATTATTTCGTCATTAGCTATTTTTTGTATTATTTGAGAACTCATAAACAATATTTCCAAGTGCAACAATAGTCGCTGTTTCAGCCTTTAGGATTAAACTTCCCAGCGTCAACATTATAATATCATGTTCTGAGAAAAATTTAAACTCACGGGCAGAAAAACCACCCTCTGGACCAATTATTACAAGTACGTTTTCGCCTTGTTTTATGGGCGTTTCTGTTAAATAAGTTTTTAGGCTAAATCTTTCATCGCGTTCACAAAAAGCTAAAATTCTATCAAATTTTTTTGTGTTTAATAATTTTTCTAAAGTCGTAAGCTCAAAACATTCTGGAATACTCGCTCTTTCGCATTGTTTTGACGCCTCTATCATTGTTTTTTGCCATTTTGGGATTTTATTTTCAATAATATTTTTACTAAGAGTGCAAAAGTCTGTGTAAATTGGATAAATTCCGCGAATACCTAGCTCAGTCGCTTTTTCTATTATTAATCCTTGAGCGTCGCTTTTTACAGGTGATTGAGCTAAAAATAAATTGAATTTTAAATCATTTTTTGAAGGGTATTTTTTTTCAATTTTCGCTATAATAGTGGATTTTGTAATTTCTGTTATATCACATTCGTATTCAATTCTATTTTCGTCAATAACTCTAAGTTTTTCACCAATTTTTGCGCGCAAAGACCTTGCAATATGTTGATAATTTTCTTTATCGTCAATGGTTACAAGGTCTTTGGTTATGTTTTTTGTATTAATAAAAAAATGTGGCATATTAATAATCTGATGGAATAGAGTCATCATCATCTTTTAGTGATGATAAGTCATCGCTATAAGTTGAATCGAAATCTTCTGGTAGCATGTCGTTATCAGGCCATACTGTTTCATCATCAAATCTGCAAGCGCTCATGTTTACTGATGTTGAGAAATCTGAATTTGACAGGTCGCTTTCTTCAAAAATGCACCCAGCCATATCTGATTCATTGAAGTTGCAGTAATTTACTGCCGCATAAGAAAAATCTGCCCCTGGTAAAATTGCGTCTGAAAAATCACATTCCACAATATTTGAACGAGTGAAATCTACTGATGTTAAATCACAATTTTGGAATTTCACTTCTGTTAAATGTGAATCTGCAAAAGAGCTTGAGTTTAAGTCAACATCTGTAAAATCAACGCCTGTTAAGACAATATTAGAAAAATCAACTTCGCTTAAATCGATATCTTCTCTATCTTGTTTCCAAGCATTAAATTCTTCAGGATTTTCCTGAATTAGTGAGATAAGTTCGTCTTTAGTGTATTCGCTCATTAATGTACTGTCTCCTTTTTATGTTATTATTCTTTAATTAAATTCATTTGCATTCCAAGCAAAACTGCTTGAGTTCGGTTTGAAACCTTTAATTTTTTGAAAATACTGTTCATGTGAGTTTTCACAGTAACTTCTTTTAAAAATAATTTTTCGGCGATATCGTGATTGCTTGCGCCTTTTGCGACCATTGCCAGAACTTCTTTTTCTCGTTGAGTAAGTGTTTCAACAGGTTCGTTTGAACTGAAAGAAATATCAACATTTTTGATTTCTTTTTTATTCCAGTTTGAACGTCTTAAAACGGCTTCAATTCTAGCTAAAAGGTTTGGTAAAATAAAAGGTTTTACGATATAATCGTCAGCACCAATTTTTAAACCAGAAACAACTTTTTGTTCTTCACTAACGGCTGTAAGCATTATAACTGGTAATGTTTTAGTCTTTTCGTTTGTTCTGATTGATTTTAAGGTATCCCAACCATTCATATTTGGCATCATAACATCTAAAAGCACTAAATTTATTGAGTCTGAGGCTTTTGATAAAATTTTTAAAGCCTGAATTCCGTCTGTTGCAACTGCGACTTCATAACCGTACATTGGAAGTGCGTCTTCCAAGTATTTAGGATTATCATCAACTATCAATATCTTTGCTAATTCTGCCATTTTGTATTCTCGCTTTAAACTATTTTATTTTTAATTGCTTTTAGCGCTGCTTGTAGTCTATCATCAACTTCTAATTTTTGCAATATGCTTGCGACATGTGCTTTTGTTGTGTTAATGCTGATTACAAGTTCATTTGCAATATCTGTGTTGCTATATCCTTCTGTAATAAGTTTTAGGATTTGAATTTCTCTTGTTGTTAAATTATAATCAGTTTTTTTAGGTGTATCCTCATACGATTGGGTGGTTGTTGCGGCTTTTAACACAATATGTGAAATGCTTGGGTCAAACCATGCCGCACCATCTAAAACTGATTGTACAACAGAAACAAGCCTTTGAGGATTAATTTCTTTTGAACAATAGGCATTTGCGCCAGCTTTAATACTGTTTAAAACCTCTTTTTCATCGTTATGAGAGGTTAAAATTACAATTTTTATATCTTTGTCCATTGAGCGAATTTTCTTTGTCGCTTCAATTCCGTTCATATTAGGCAAGCCTAAATCCATTATTATTAAATCAATTTTTTCGTTTTGAAGAATGTCTATACCTTTTTCGGCAGAATCTGCTTCAAAAAGTTGGTTCAAAAATTCCGCATCTTCAAAAGCCGTTTTTAGTCCAAAACGAGTTAATTCATGGTCTTCTATTATAAGAATATTGCTTTTTTCTGTCATAGATTTAATTCTTTCTGCGCTTCTACGCAATTAGGATTAAGTTTTAGGCATTTTTTAAAATACATTGCTGCAGTTGGGTAATCATCTTGGCTTTTGTAGATTAAGCCTTGATAATAGTAGTATCTAAAGTCATTTTGGTCAATATAATATGCGTTTGAAAGATAATCTTGCGCCATTGCAAAATTATCTCTTGAAATTTCATATCTAGCCAAGCCAAGCCAAGCGTCAATGTATGTAATATTTATTCCAAGTGCTTTTTTTAGATAAATTAATTGTTTGAACGGCTCCATAATTGCAACATTGTAATACGCCTCATAGGCAGTTGTAGAGGTCTTTAGAACTTTTTCAAATAATTCTTTTGATTTTCTTTCATCTCCTAATTTTTGATATGTTTTTGCAATTTTAACTTCTGCGGTTAGTTTGTTAGTTTCATCTTTTTCAGCTTTTTTGTAATCTTTTAAAGCCTTTTTGTAATTTTGATGAAGATAATTAATGTTACCTAAAGTTAGGCGAGCGTTTGAGTTGTTTTTATCTTTTTTAACAGCTTTTTGAGCCGAATCTTTTGCTTTTTCGTACTCTTGCATGGTTAAATAAACCTTGCTTAAAAGTGCATTTACTTGTGCGTTATTTTTTTTGTTTTTGCCTAAAGCACTTTGAAGGGTTTTTATAGATTTATTAAATTCTCCTTCAAGGTAGTAGTAATTTCCTAAATAATAATTTCTTTTCCAGTCTGCTTTTGCGTTTTTGTATAGAACAAATTGTTCAAGCGCGTTGATACGTCTTTGAAGCTCGTATTCAGTCAGAGTTTCTTTTTTTAACTGATTAACAATTTTCATAGCTTGTTGAGGTTTTAAGCCATTTGCAAGAATTTGCGCTTCAAGTATTTTATAATTCAGGTTTTGCGGGTGTTGGGTTGTTGCAACTTGAATATATTGTTTTGCAATTTGAAGATTGTTTGCTTTGTATGCCGCAAGAGCCAAAATGTAGTTTGCATAATCAAATTCTTCCAATAAATCGCTATTTTTAAGCAATTCCTGCATTGTTTCCTTGCTTTGGTCATTGAACATTATATTGGAATATGCTTCTGCAAGATAAAGTTCCTCTTTATATGGCAATCTCTTTTTTGGATAAAAGAATTTTTGCATATTTTCTGCGTGATTTTGAGTTATATCTTTGTCAGAAAGTTTTTTTGTTGCCAGTTGAGAAAGGTAGAAAAACCCGTAATCAGCTAATTTGCTTGACATTAAAGTGTATCCAAAGTCGTTTGTTTCAACATTGTCAAGCACGTATTTAAAATCATCGTATGCGATTTCCACGTTACTTTCTTTAAATTTGTCTGTTGCTTTAATAAATTCGTTAAAGGCTTCAATTTGAGAGATTGTTATGTTGAAGTTGATTGCAAGTTGAGTAACCTTCATTGACGGATCAAGCAAGTTGATAGTTAATTTAGCAAAATCGTCTTCAGTGGATATATTTTTTGCAAATCCGATTTGGGTCGCAAAAATTATTATTACAAGTGTTAATAAGCACTTTTTAATCATTATTTGTGTCCCTTATAATTTCATGACCATAATAGTAGGTGTTAAATAAGCTAATAAAGTTTTGTTGTGTATTGTCAAGCGTATCAGGCTCAAGTTTTAGCGTTTGATACAAATCTTCCATTGTATATTTTGCTAAAAATTCACCGTCTTCTGGTTTTAATACAAGGTGATTTTCTGTTAAAAATACCTTAATAATGCTTTCACAACTTAGTCCCATGAAAACTTTAACAACATCACCGTCAAAGTGTGTTCCAGAGTCTTTTTTTAGGATATCTAAAACTTTTTCAATAGGCATTTTATCACGATAATGTCTTTTTGATGTGATTGCGTCAAAAACGTCAGATACGGCTAAAATTCTACCGCCTAAAGGAATATCGTTTCCTTTTAGTGAGCGATAATAACCGTTTCCGTCAAATTTTTCGTGATGCGAACAAGCAATTTCTGTAACTTTTTTGAAATCATCAGACATGTGAATTTTTTGTAAAATATCGTGAGTGATTTCTACGTGTGATTGAATATGTTTATATTCTTCGTCAGTTAAACGACCTTCTTTTTGCAGAACTGAATCACGAATACCAATTTTTCCGATATCGTGTAAAGTTGCTGCTTTTTCGATTATTTGAACTTCTCTATCTGTCATGTGTTTTGCTTTTGCAATTAAAGAAGAATACATTCTTACACGACTAGAATGACCTGCTGTAATCTTGTCGCGGGCATCGATAGAGGCTGCAAGTGTTTCAATAAAACTTTCAAAAATAACTTTTTGTTCATCTAACATTTCTTTTTGTTTTTTGAACAATTGAGCGTTCTCTAAAGCAATACCTGCAGATGAACCGATTGCTACTAATAAGTCTTCGTCTTCATCAGAAAAACAGCCTTCAAGTTTGTTTAACACTTGAAATGCACCAATAATCTCTTGTTGAAGATTTTTAATCGGCATGCACAAAATTGTTTTTGTTTTATACCCTGTTTTAAAATCAATTTCTGGATTAAAACGAGAATCGTTATAGGCGTCTTTGATGTTAATTGTTTCACCTGTTTTCACGCAATGACCTGCAAGCCCTTTGTCTGCTGGGAAACGAATTTCTGAGTTTTCAAGACCTAATGCTACCTTTGACCAAAGCTCATTATGTTCTTTGTCAAATAGAAATACGGTACAACGGTCTGCTTGAATAGCTTCTTTTGTTTCTTCTGCAATAACTCTTATCAATTCGTCAATATTGGTTTCGGCTGATATTGATTGACCAATTTTTACCAACGCTACAAGTGGATCACGCTTGTTTGCCAATAAACCTTGCGACATAGCTTGAACTTCGTTTAATTCTTCTGTTAGTCTGTCCAATAGGTTTAAATCATCTTGCTTGAAGGCTAAATTTCTTGCATTATTAAAATGTAATTTAGATAATTCATAACTTTTTTCGCATTTATAAATTATACCCAAAATGTACTCTACAAAAGTTTTTGCGATTGAATTTTGAGTGTATAATGCTAAATATTTTGCATCTTCAAGTAAATCAAGTGCTATTTTGTAGTTATTTTTATCTTTTAAATAATCAATAGCACCTTTCAATGCCAAGCATAATGCTATTTTGCTACCATTATTTGTGTTTCTGAAAATAGGTTGAGCTTCGTTTAATAAATTTTCGCACATCGAAAAATTGTTTTTATTAAACTCTTTAATTGCTGTATTTATTAGATTTGAAGCGTATTCTATCTCTTTATTTTCTGATAAACTTGTTGTTTCCATATATGTACCTTATTTATGTATATTTTTATTGTACAATATATATTAGAATATTTCAAAACATTTATAAATAATTTATATGGAGAATATTAAGTGAACAAAATAACGATTTTAATTCCAGTTTATAACGAAGTATCAACATTAAGACAAATTCTTGAAAAGGTTGAAAATGCTGATTTCTGCGGATTGGAAAAAGAAATTATTTTGATTGACGATTGTTCAGATGACGGAACAAAAGAAATTTATCCGTCTTTGCCATATAAAGTTTTGTATCATGATGTAAACCAAGGTAAAGGTGCGTCTTTAAGAGATGGGTTTAAAGAGGCGACTGGAGATATTATAATTATTCAAGATGCAGATTTGGAATATGATCCAGTTGATTATAAGGATTTAATTAAATTAATTTTAGACGGAAAAGCAGATGTGGCTTATGGTTCAAGACTTAATGGCGGTAAACCGTCAAGAGCATTTATGTTTCATCACTTGCTTGGAAATAAACTTTTGACTTTTTTAACAAATGTTTTATATAATACGACTCTAACAGACATGGAAACCTGTTATAAGGCTTTCAGGGCTGATTTTATAAAGGATATAGAGATTAAATCAAATAGATTTGATTTTGAACCTGAAATTACTGCAAAAGTTTTGAAAAAAGGTGCAAGATTGTATGAACTTTCTATTTCTTATTATGGCAGAGAATTTGCAGAAGGTAAGAAAATTACTTGGAAAGACGGATTTCACGCACTTTGGGCTTTAATTAAATTTAGGTTTGTTGACTAATTTGAAAAATCTCTTATTCCATGGTAAATTGAAATCCAGATAGGAGTCCGAAATGAAAAATTTAGTAGTAGGCGCAGGCTTGACAGGCGCAGTGATAGCCGAAAGAATTGCTACAATGCTTGGTGAAGATGTTACAGTTATTGATAGAGCTTCACATGTTGGCGGTATGCATTATGATTACGTGGATAAAGACACAAATATTCTTGTGCATCAGAAACACGTAAATTTTTTACACACAGAACATAAATTTATTTGGGATTATCTATCAAAATTCTCAAAAATGATGCCTGTCGCTTTCAAACCAAGTGTACGTATTCAAGGTAAAAATGTTTCTATGCCTTTATGCTTATGCACTGTTGAAGCACTTTTTCCAGAAGATTTTGGAAAAAAATTGGAAAATAAATTAATCGCAAAATTTGGTTATAACAAGCAAATTACGATTGCTGAAATGTATAGAAATATGGACGAGGATTTGAAGTTCTTAGCTGATTATTTCTACGAAAACGTGTTCAAACCATACACAATGAAACAATGGGGCGTAGATGAAGATGCGCTTCCTGATTGCGCGGATACTTATTATCCATTCTATGTAAGTTTAGATGATAGATATTATAAAGAAAAATATGTCGCAATCCCTGAAACTGGCTGGACAGAGTTAATTGAAAATATTTTAAAAAGCAATAAAAATATCAAACTTAAATTGAATACCGATTTTTCAGATATCAATCCTGCAAAATTTGACAGAATTTTCTTTACAGGTTCTATTGATGAATATTTTGATTATAAACATGGAGAATTGCCTTACAGAAGTGTAAGAATGGAAATTGATAGTAAAATTTATCAACCAGATTGCCATTCTGCCGCATACAACTGGCCTTATGAATATGATTTTATAAGAGCGCATATATTTGCAGATTATATTCCTGACAAATCATATTCTGGTAATAAAGATATTATTGGTTATGAGTATGTTGAAAAATTTGAACTAGGCAAAAATGAAAGATTTTATCCAGTAAATAATATTGTTTCAAACGAAATTTTTGCAAAATATGCAGAAGACGCAAGTGCGTTAGAAAATGTTTATTTTGCTGGTCGTTTGGGCGAATTTAAGTATTACGAATCAGATGAACTTGTAAGACGCGCTTTTGAAACGGTTGCATCTTTGATGAGAAAAAATGAGATTGTAGAAGAAATAGTTGAAATTGTTGAAGATTTTAGTGATGAAGACAATTTTGAGGTTGAAGAATAAAAAATGAACGAAGAATATCTTTCATACGTTGATTATTTGAAATCAGTTGATTTTTCTGAAAAATTAGAAGTTTTAAAAGAAAAATACGCTGGTAAAAAAATTCTTCTTTACGGGACAGGGGCTTTTCTTGACGCAATTTTGGATAATTATAATATATCTGAATATTTGAATGTTATTGGAATAAGCGATAAACGCCTTGAAAATTCTGAAATTACTGAGTATAAAGGGATTAATTTTTACAAAACGACTGCACTTATAGCTTTAAATTTTAATGTTGTTTTAGACACAAGCGTATTGTTTGAAAAAACGGCTAAATTTTTAAAGAAAAATATGTTAATCCGAAAAACAGTAGTGGTTGAACCTATTGTTCAAATTTCGTTTAAGGAAAGATTAAATGATTTTTTTGAGAAACAAATCGCGTTGTTTAAGTATTTAATTGTGTCTAAAAACCTTTTGAATACTGTTTTCTATTCATTTATTTGTACAACTGAAGAAATTATTGTAAAAACAAATTATATTAAAAAAATTGTTGATTTACGAAAATCAGATAAGCAAATCAGAACAGCTTTTATCTGTTCAAATCCTGATGACACCTCATTTATGGGGTTATATAATTTATTGTATTTTGATAAATCTTTTAAAACGTTTCCTGTTATTTTAATTCCAGATAATTTGCTTGAAACGGACCCGATAAATGAAGAAAATATGCAAAAAAAGGTTGAGCATTTTAAAACATTTAATTCAAATTTAATTGATGGTTATGACAGAGAAACACACGAAATGCCAGTTTTACATGCATTTAAACCAGATTTAGTTTTCTATCAAAATCCAATTTATATTAAAGATGATTTTTCTCCTGCAAAAATGTCGAAAAACGCTTTATGTTTTACTGTTCCATATAATATTAAAAATTCAGATTTTACAGCAATTGGTTCAAAATTTTACAGAAAACAGGTCGCAAATATGTGGAGAGTGTTTGTGAACGATGTTGAGGATAAGGAATTTTATTCACAATATACGGATTTAACCAGAAAAAACGTAGTTGTTGATGTTAAAAATAAGTCAAACTCGGGTATTGTTGCATATTTACTAAAAACTTTGTATAGAAATTAGTGCAAAATTTTATCTGCAGAATTAACAAATAAATTTACCCATTCGTGGCATGCTTGTGTATCAAGAGTTTCAATTGAACCGCCACTACGGTTTTCGTGTCCGCCTGCAACAAGTTCAGGGCAAGTAGTTTTAATATTATCAATGATTTGTTTAGCGTAATCTTCTTTTGTTTGAATACTCATTTTGTAGTTGCCAGTGTTTGTAGGGTAAAATACAGCAACTGCGTCAATATTGCCATTGTTAAGCATGTCTTTTCTGTATTGTTGTAAAACTTTTTTACAACGAGTTGAATCCTTGCCTAAATCAGCCCATTCCTTGTCATTTGGAGTGATTTCAAGATAAGCAAATTTGCCATTTTTCGAATATTGAGTTTTTTCGTTAAGTGTTTTTGAAAAAGCAATTTCTTTTTCTGTTAATTTTGTTTTGTCTGCAAAGTGCTTAAATATTGCAAATTTATCAAAAATGTTCAAATTATCAAGAACATTGTTCATAACTTCTTTAGTGTTGCCGAAGTCGTTAGCTTTGTCAGAAACTACGACATTACCAAAACTGTTTACTTTTGTGATTCCGTCTTTTGAAGTGTCATCAAACATACCTGCAAACAGCGTTTTAGCTTCTTCTTTTGAAGCTTTATGACCTATTGCATCAAAAAATCTTGAAATAATTGCGCAGTTTGATTTTGCAGAGGAGTCAATGTAGTAATTTTGAGCCTTTAGCTCAGGTAATGATTGAGTTTTTGCGTATGCTTCAGTAATTTTGTTATAATTTTTTGTGATAACATCGTTGTCATTGTGATGGTCAAAACCAACGATTTTGTTATCATATCCTTGAAGATATTTTAAAACACGTGAAGAAACTCTATTTGGAGAACTGAAATCTACGCATAAAGCTAAGTCTGATTTTGTAGTGTTTTTGTTTATTTTAGTATCTTGAATAATATTATATCTTTGAGTGTCATATTTGTAGTTGTCTTTGCCCCCAGAAACGATTATTCTTGGTTTAACGCCTTGGCTTTGCAAATATGAATACATTGCTTTTGCGCTGTTGAAAGTATCTTCATCGCTTGAAGTATGACAGAAAATATCAACAGTTTTAGCAGATTTTAATTTGTCATTAATATGTTCAGCGCAATTTTTAGGCATGACATTTGCCGTAAAATTAGGTTGAATACTGGTTTTAAAGCTATTTATAATCATATTTACACAAAACTACTACTATTATATAAAGTATTTTTGTTCATGAAAATTGCCATGGAAATTGTGAATTGTGAATGGTGAGTTGTGAGCGGATTTTGCGTAGGGCGCCGTGTGAACGAAGTGAACCCAGCCCGAAGTAGCGAGGACATTGCGAATGACAACGCTAGTGAAATGAGCAACTTGTCCGAGTGAAGCAATA
>CAKUXD010000033.1 GCA_934699705.1 uncultured Candidatus Melainabacteria bacterium | reverse complement strand
CTTCATGCTTCAACGTGATTGGGTTATCCCAATCACGTTGAAGCATGAAGAACGCTTCTTCAAAAGAATCACCATTTCTCGTTAATTTAATGTTATCTTGAATAGAATCCATAAACATCATATTTTTTAACATATTATTTGGTTCTTTTTCCAAACCTTTAATTTGTCTTACAACATCAAATGGAGTTACTTCTTTAACGCTCAAATCTTCGTCAGAAGCTGATTTTGCTAAATTTGAAAGTTGTTCAAGATTCATTCCTTGAATTTCGTTAAATTTTTGAACAAATTCTTTATTGTCTTTAGGGTCGAATTTAGCATCAATAAAGCGTTTTACAACTTTGAAGTTTTTATCTTCAATCGTATCAATATTATTTTCTGTTAAATTATATTTTTGGCCATTTAGCATGGAGTCAACTAACGCATTAATTGCCTGTCCTCTTGTATATGACATTTTTGCTGAAATTTGTTTCAAATAACCTTGAGTTCTTTTATGAGCTTTTGAAACATCAGCATCAGAATTTATATTGTCTAAATCTTTCATAACTTCAGCTTCAATAGCGTCTTTAGTTTCTCCAGCATTTTCTGCTCTTTCCATAACTTTGTCAAGATATTCAGCAGGAACATTTTTAACAGCTTGCATAACTCGCGCAATACTGCTTATTTTAACTTGAGGACCTACAAATACATTCTGTACAAGACTTTGAGCGGAAGATGACATATCATTATTCAATGTAGGAAGAATTCCATCAAAGAACATTTTGAATTTATCACCTTTAATGCTACCAGCTTTGTATTTAAAGTCTTCAACAAGTACACCATTTTGCCAAGCGTTATTTGTGATGTAACCGTCTTCACCGCCACGACCGCATTGGTAATCTGTTCTAAGAAGTCCTTTTGAATCTAACCAAGTTTTCTTATGTTCGCAAGCACCCCAAGTGTTGTCGTGCATAATTGCATCTTTAACTTCAACTTTGCCAGTTTTAGGGTCTTTAACTAACAATGGAGCAACGTCAGCGATATATTGCGCATGTCCACCTTGGCTATTGTGATAAACTGATGTACCAGAAATACCAGAGTGTTTACCAGTTTTAATTTTTTCAGCAGTTTTTTCTACGCTTGTTTCTGCGTAGTATGGTTTACCTGTCATTTGTTCAAGAATACGGATTTCCTGAGGAGTACATAAACCTGAAGAACCTTCTTTGTTAACCCATACAGAACCTTTTTCTGCACCGATTTTCTTAGTAAGTTCATTTAATGGTTTTTCTAATTCTTTTTGTTTTGCTGCAGTTTCTTTTTTGATTTCTGTGTACATTTTGTTTATATTTTTAGCAACTTTGTCTAAGGCTGTTTTTTCATTGTCGGTCATTTCGTAAAGACCGTCCATGTTTAGTTTTTCACCTTTAACTTCAGCTTTTTCAACTACTGCTGCATATTTTGCAATTTTATTGTATTTGTCTTGCATGCTTCTAAGAATTGGCTCAGAAACAACTTTGCCTTCTTGTTCATATTTTTTCATTACATCAGCTTTTGTTGCATCTTTGCCTAAACCATATTTTTTAACTTCTTTTTCAAAGTTTTCAGGAATATCAAGTTTTATATCTTGCGCAGTTCTGTAAGACGCAGCTGCTTCCCATAATGGTTTGTAGTATTTTTTCATTTTAGCTTCAGGAGATTTTGGTAAAATTTCCTTGTTCATAGCTTCAGTTGTTTCAGTAGAAAGTTCATACATATTGAAGATATTTTTCATTCTAGCGTCAATATCTTCTTGTTTTACGTTTGGATTTTCTTGTTTGATGAAGTTAGCCATTTTTTCTTGTTTTCTTGATGGTTCTTCGTAATCATGGAAGTGTAATTCATCAGATTGAGCGCCTTTAACCTCACCCATTTTTAGGAAACGATTAACGACTTTATTCATTTCTTCATCTGATTTTTCAGGCATTAATGCTTTTAATTCATCAGATAAGGCTTTGTTAGCTTTAACGACTGTTTGAGCGTTGAAACGAGCATTTTGTCTTTGCTCAACGGCTTCTTTTTCACGTTTTTCCATTCCATTTTTTGTAGATTTAATAAAATCTTCAGCTTTTTCTAAAGCTCTTAGATGGTTTTGATGAGGCACTAATTTAGGATCATCAAAATCTCTCATATAGTGTCCATCATGGAAAGTATCAAAATATTTTTTATCAAATGCAGAGAAATGGGTGGTTTGAACATCACCTCTGCCTGTATTGCCAGCAATGTTCATCCATTGTAGGGCAGAAGCATCTAAAATTCTGTAACCTTTGTCATCTGCATAATCAAAATCAACTTCAGTTTTTGGAACAGAAATTTTAGCATCTGTACCAAGTTTTGAAGGGTCATAAACTTCCATTTCAGGCTTGTTGTTAAGTTCTTCCATAACCATAGTTACGTATTTATCTTTGTATTCATAAGCCATAACTTTTCTTGAAGTAGAAATAGCAGCACACATACCATGATGACGTTGGTCAGTTGTTTTAATTGTTGGTTTATCTGATTCAGCAGTTTTAACAACTAAATCGTTCAATAATTCACCTAAAACTTGTGGTTTTTTATCTTTCAATTGAGGATTGATTTTATAATCATTGCTCATCAATTTGTTTAATTTTTCTAAACAAGTTTTCTTTTCCTGAGTTGTGATTTCAGTTGAGATTACAAAGTAATCCAAGTTTTTAGCAATGTTTTTAACTGCATCAATTTTAGAGTCATGCATTGCTTGAGGAAGTCCTTTTGTTTGAAGTAAGTTATTTCTTAAAGACATAACAGCTTTTTCATCGGTTGACATTTCTTTTTTGTCAAGGAATGTAGCTTTAAATTGTTTTTGTAATTCAGCTTTATTTGGAGAGTTAGAATTTTCTAACGCTTTAGCGGTTGCGTTTTGAAGTTTTGATTTCCAATCGTTATTTGATTTTTTGTCATCTAATTCAAAACTAGTTCCATATCTCAAGCCTTGAGCCACGTTCATCAAAAACTTAATGTTGTCTTCCGATGAATCTTTTGCCAAATTTTCAATAGCGTTGTTGATATTACGTTGATTATTCAGCGTTAAAGCATCGCCTTGTTGCTTTAATTGTTCTACTGTGTTTTTGTCTTCTCTTTTGCCTAAGAATGAAACATTAAACATAATTTCCTATTCCTCACACTTTCTAATGTACCATTTTTATTTGATTATACTACTATGCTTGTAATTTGAAAAGGGTTAATTTTACGTAAATAGTGAATTTTAATATAAATTTACATAATAAAACGGTCAAGATTTTGAATTTTCAAAACCTCGACCGTTTTTTGAATGTTTTTATGGCTTATTCAACTACGATTGCGCCAACTGGGCAAGCTTCAGCAGCTTCTTTAACGCCATCAGCATTTGCTTCAACTTCAGCAGCATTAACTTCTGCTTTGTCTGAAACTGTGAATACTTTTTCACAAATTGATTCGCAAGCGCCACATGCAATGCAGCTATCTTCAACAGTTACGTTCATGTTTTTCTCCTTTTAAATTTTAGTGTACTTCTTCTAACAATCTGATTATAAATCAAAAAAATTAAAAAATCCATTCTTTTACAAATTTTGATACAGAATCTAAACCATCAAGCATTCCTAAGTCTTTTGGTTCTAGTTTTTTGCTGTAAACAAGAATTGGAACGTATTCACGAGTATGGTCTGTTCCAGGTACAGTTGGGTCGCAACCATGGTCTGCGGTAATGATTAAGTAATCGTCTTCGCCCATAGCGTCGATGAATTTTGGAATGTATGTATCAATTTCTTCAATTGCCTGACCGTAGCCTTTGGCATCGTTTCTATGTCCAAATAGCATATCTGTATCAACTAAATTTGTGAAAATTAAAGATTTATCTGCATTTGGAACATCTTTGTAAGCAATTGATTTTAAATCAAGAGTATTATTGATTGCTTTTAGTGTTAATTCTAAGCCTTCTTTGTTAGAACCTGTGTGAATAGCGTGAGTTACGCCTTGTTTGCAGAAAATATCTTCTATTTTGCCGATTGCAATAACAGTACCATTTGATTTTTCAACATCTGTAAGTATTGTGTCTTGATCAGGTGCAAGAACGTAGTCGCGTCTATCTTTGCCTATACGAGTAGGAACTCCGTCAACTAAATGGTAAGGTCTTGCGATTACACGAGAAACAGTAACACCTAAATCGTCAAACATTTTTCTTGCGATTTGACACCAGTCATATAGTGTTTCTAGCGGTATTACGTCTGTATCTACTGCGATTTGGAATACGCTGTCTGCAGATGTGTAAATAATAGGGTATTTTGTTTTTTGATGTTCGTCGTTATAATCAACGATTACTTTCGTACCGCTTGCTGCGCAGTTAGCTAAAATTCCGCCACAATTTGTTCTTTTTATAAATTCATCAATGATATCTTGAGGAAAACCAGTTTGAGTGAAGGTTTTAAAGGCTTCTTTTAAAACAATACCAGCCATTTCCCAGTGTCCAGTTGTTGTATCTTTACCATTAGATTTTTCCTTCATTGTACCGTATTGACCGATTGGGTTTGAAACTTTTTCGATGCCTTTGAAATTCTGAATGTTGCCTAAACCTAATTTTGCTAAGTTTGGAACGTTTAAACCATTATTAAATTCGCAAACATTTTTTAAGGTGTTGCATTCTGGAATATCGTTAAAGTCTTTGCAATCAGGCATTGCACCAATACCCATTGAGTCGATAACTACTACAATTGCTCTTTTCATGTTTTAATACCTTTCTTTTTAATATAAACTCCTGATTAAAATATACCATGAAAAAAAATTTTGTGTTAGCATAAAATTAACAGTAAAGTACACAGGAAAATTTAGAGGTATATATGCAAGCACGTAGAGCAGCAAGAGAATTAGCGTTAATTTTATTCTCACAATTTGATAAAGTAATTTCCAAATATTCAACATCTGATTTTAATGAAATTTTGTTAAAATCTGTTAGAATTTTAACAAATAATGCAACGAATGACTTAAATTTAGCCATTGGACCATTAATTGATATGAAGCAATATATTGACGAATATGAAGCAAATCATAAAACAAATTTAGCTCGTCCATTGGAAGTTTCAAATGTTCCTGTACCACTTCCTTTAACTTCTGATATGAAAAATAAAATTGACGAATTGTTGGAAATTTCTGAAAAAGCCTTAGCAGCTTTAGAAATAGCTGAATTTACAACCTTGGAAAATAAAACAGAAGTTCAAGGCTATGCGGTTAAAATTGCGGAAATGTTTAAGCAACATCACGACGAAGTTGATAAACAAATTAAAGATTTTGCGCATGGTTGGGATTTTGATAGATTAGTAAAAGTTGACAAGGATATTTTAAGAATTGCAATTACTGAGTTAATGTTTATACAAGAAGTCCCTCATAAGGTTGTTATTGACGAAGCGGTTGAATTAGCTAAAAAATATTCAACTGAAGATAGTTCTTCTTTTATTAACGGAATTTTAGCAAAAGTTGTTTATGAATTAGGGATTAAATAATGTTTAACTTCTTTCAAAATAGTTTTGAAAATTTAAAAAAGACTGTATCAAAAACCGCTCAATCACTTGTGGGCAATGTCGTTGATACAATCCAAGAAGAACCGGAATTTTCAGAATTTGTTTTAGAAGATATGGAAGATTTATTGATTAGTGCTGATTTAGGCGTTAATTATGCTTCTGAATTGGTTGACAATTTACGTAATCAATCAAAAGTTAAACCTTCAGAAGTCAAAGATTATTTAAAAAATTCCTTTATAGAAACATTAAATCAAGCTGGCGATACTAAATTAAAACTATCAGACGGGTTGAATATTTATTTTATTACTGGCGTTAACGGAGTTGGAAAAACGACTTTAATCGGTAAATTAGCTTATCAATTTAAACAATCAGGTAAAAAGGTTTTGGTTGCGGCTGCTGATACTTTCAGAGCTGCCGCTGAAGAACAATTAGATATCTGGTCAAAACGAGCAGGAGCGGATATTGTTAGAAAAGATAAGGGTGATCCTGCGGCAGTAGTTTATGAAGCGATTGAAAAAGCAAAAAATGAAAATTTTGATATACTTTTAATTGATACTGCAGGACGTTTGCAAAATAAATTTAATTTAATGGAAGAATTAGCTAAAATTAAGGCGGTTGTTGATAAAAAAGCTCCTGATTCATTAAGAGAAACCATTTTAGTTTTAGATGCTAATACAGGTCAAAACGGTTTACAACAGGCTAAAATTTTTACAGAAGCTGTAAATTTAACTTCTGTTGCTTTAACTAAACTTGATGGTTCTGCAAAAGGTGCGATAGTTTTAGCAATTGCAAAAGAATTAAAACTTCCAGTAAAATTAATTGGTGTGGGTGAAAAAATGGAAGACTTGAAAGAGTTTGTTCCAAACGATTTCATAAATGCGTTATTCTCATGAAAATTTTAAAAGAAACTTTTTCAAAATTAGGTAATAAAATTCAACTTTTAGGGAATGAAAATAATAAGCAAGTTCTTATTATTGGCGTTTTTCATGGTGATGAACCGCAGGGTAAATTTTTAATTGAGGAATATTTAAAAGAGAATGATAATTCTCAAATGCTTTTTATTCCTTGTTTAAATCCTGATGGAATGAGTTTAAATATTCGTCAAAATTCAAATAAAGTTGATTTGAATAGAAATTTTCCGACTAATAACTGGATTTTATCTGAGGATAGAGATTATTTTGGTGGAAATGAACCTGCAAGTGAAGTTGAAACAAGGTTTATGGTTGAAATTTTGGAAGAATATAAGCCAAAGTTCATATTAACCCTTCATTCTCCGTATTGTGTCGTGAATTACGACGGTGATGCTTTAGAATATGCAGAAGAAATCTCAAAAATTATTGGCTACCCAGTTCAAAGTGATATTGGTTATCCGACTCCAGGAAGTTTTGGCACTTATTGCGGAATTGAAAGAGAAATTCCGACTATAACTTTAGAACTTGATGAAACAGTAGATGTAAAGACTTTGGTTAAACCTGTTCATAAAATATTTGATTATATAAATTCTATGATATAATTTTTTTAGGAAATAAACAAAAGGAGATAAAAAATGGCACAAGAACCTAAATTAATCGCAGTTGTACCAAGAAGTGCTACTGAACAAATGCAAATTTCAATTAATGAATATAAAGGAAAATCTTATTTAGATTTAAGAATACACTATACGACTGATGATGGTCAAACTTGGTTACCAACTAAAAAAGGCGTAACTTGTTCACCAGAAAACTTAGAAATCTTACGCGACGCTATTGACGAAGCTATGAAAGAATTTACAACTGAGGTGGAAGAATAGTGAATAAATATGCTTTAGTTCTTGTAAATATCAAGGGCTTGGGCGTAAAAACTTTTAGTTATTTAATCCCTGATGAGTTTAAACCTGTTATCAAAATTGGGCAGGCGGTACAAGTACCATTTGGTCGTCAGGGATTAATTAATGCGTTTATAGTAGGGTTTTCGGATTATTTACCTTCAGAAATTAAAGCAAAAAAAATTAGCAAAATTCTTGATGAAAAACCCTTGTTTTCGCTTGAATATTTAAAACTTTTAGAGTGGGTTGCAAACTATTATTGTTGCGATTTTGTAACTGTTTTAAATATGGCTATTCCATTAAAATTAATTGACAAAAATGCAAAAACAGAGTCTTTGGTTGAATTTGTTAAAAAAGATGGCGCAACAAAGCGTCAATTGCAGGTTTTAGATTTGCTTGAAAAATTTAAACGTGTCAATTTATCAGAGTTTGAAAAATTAGCTAAAACAACAAGGGCTACGATAAAAAAACTCGAAGGTTTAGGATGTTTAAAAATTGTCGAAGATGAATTGTATCGAAATCCTCTGTCTATTTTTTCAGATACTAAAAAAGAAGATTTATATGAACTTCAAGGTGAGCAAAAAGAAGTATATGAAAAAATATCAAAGTTAAAAGAGGTTAAAACTCCAATTTTAATTCATGGTGTAACGGCTTCAGGTAAGACAGAAGTATATTTTAAGTTAATTAAAGATACGATAGAAGCTGGTAAAAATGTTTTATTTTTAGCGCCAGAAATTGCTCTTGCGTCGCAATTGACAAAGCGTTTAGCGCGAAAATTCGGAATAGAAGATATTGCTATTTGGCACAGTTCAATTTCAGAAGGTGAGCGGTATGATGTTTGGCAAAAACTTTATAAAAATGATATAAAAATCCTTGCAGGCGCTCGTTCTGCAGTTTTTGCTCCTTTAAAAAATATTGGATTAATAATTATTGATGAGGAGCATGAAAGTGCTTATAAACAAACTTCTCCTGCTCCACGTTATGATGCAAGACTTGTTGCTGAAAAACTGGCAGAATTTCATGGTGCAAAATTGGTTTTAGGCTCTGCAACGCCAGATATTTCTTCTTATTATAGGGCTATAAATTCAAATACTTTATTTGAAATGAAACGTCGTTATAACAATGCGCCTTTAGCAAAAACTTATGTGATTAATATGCAAACGCACATGCAGGCTGCTTATAGAGGTGTTATTTCAAAACCTTTACAAACTGAGATAAAAGCGACTTTAGAAAAAGGTCAACAGGTTATTATTTTGATAAATCGTCGAGGATTTTCAACATATACGCAATGTCAGTCTTGTGGAACGGTTATTGAATGTCCAAATTGTGCAATTCCAATGATTTGGCACTCTGCAGATAGTAAATTGCGTTGTCATTATTGCAATCAGACGATGTCTTTTCCTGAAGAATGCCCAGAATGTGGTTCTGATGCGTTGCATAATTCAGGAACTGGAACTCAAAAGATTGAAATGTATTTGAAGGAATTGTTTAATGATGCGAATATTGTTCGTATAGATAGCGATTCTTTAACCAGAAAAAATGAGCATATTAAAATTTTAAATAGTTTTCAAAAAGGTGAAATTGATATTCTGGTTGGAACTCAAATGATTGCTAAAGGCTTGGATAATCCAAATGTTACACTTGTTGGCGTAATTAGTGCTGATGCAAGTTTTAATCTGCCTGATTTTAGAGCATCAGAAAGAGGTTTTCAACTTCTTACGCAGGTCGCAGGTCGTGTTGGTCGTGGTGAATTTACTGGAAATGTATTATATCAGACTTATAACCCTGATTTTTATGCCTTACAAACAGCTCGAGAACAGAATTATAAGCAATTCTTTGATACAGAAATTGTTGCAAGAGAAGAATTTGAATATCCGCCATTTTCAAAAATAATAAGGTTTATTTTAAGTGCAGAAAATCAGTTTAGAGCTGAAAAAGCAGCTCAGGAAATAGCTTTACGTTTTAATACTATGGTGGATAAATTTGGAATTTCTGAAAAATTAGAAATTCTTGGTCCAACAGCGTGCGTTTTTGAGCGTTTAAATGGAAAATTCAGGTTCCAAATTTTGATAAAAAATCGTATGGAAGAAAAAGGTCATGATTTTGTATCAAGATTTTTGCACCAAATTATGTTGCCAAAAGACATTAAGCTAACAGTAGATGTTGATCCAATAGATATTTTATAAACAAATTAATTAAATTTCTTTATAATGAAACTTGGCTTGTTTATGAATACACGACAATTTTGGTCGCCGTCTTGATTAATACAAGTAGATAGTGGTGTCATAGGTCCACAAATGCCAGTATAATCAGTACCATTATATACTGGTGAATAAACGCCGACAGTATTTGCGTAACAACCTGCGTTAGTAATTGGCTGCATAGCATATATAGGATTGTTATTTAGAACGGAATAACGTTTTTCTCCGCTTTGTTTTACCATAATTCTTGCAAGTAAGTAGTTTTTAGGAAAACCTGTTTCGTAAGCTGGTCTAACTGCGCCATCGCGGTAAACGTGGAATAAAAATACATCATGGTTTAATCTGTCAGGTCCGTTTCCTGTGTCGCCATCATCTGCCATTTTACCGTTGATATCAATGTAAATATTAAAGTAATCTTTTGACGTTCTCAAAATATTTCGAGTATATTGGCTTGCTTGTTTCGTTTCATCAGGAAGATTATAATGCTCTGCATAAGCTACTGCCATTTTAGCTAATCTTAGTCTAAATTCGTTAGGTTCAATTTGGTATTCGCTATCATTAATTACTGTGTCCATGTTTGTAAACATATTTATACTATCTGTTACTCTAGCTTCCAAATGTGTTGTATAATAGTCGTAACCTGGACTTAGTGGATCGCTTGAAATTATATGTCTTGTCCCGTTGAAATTATTATATAAAAATTTTCCCATATAAACAACTTGACCATTAGGAAGGTATAATTGAGGAGTTAAATCCCTAAAACTAGATGGAATGTTTACGCTATCATCAATTAGTGAATCGTCTGAAATATCTTTAGGACAAGAGATATTATAATCTTCTAGTTTATAAATACTTGCTAATCTTTGGCAAAAACCACTTTGTAAGTATTTAAACTTTTGTTTTAAATTAGCCTCTGTGAGGCTTGCATAAAGAGTTTGATCTAGCCCAGGGTCAGTAACAGGATCACTTCCTAGTGTTCTTCTTGCAACTACTGTAGGTAAATTAGAATTTATTCCTGGAGCAGTATCTTGGTATAATGTGCAAATTTGGCCTGAGCGTTGTACAACGTAGTAACCATGTTCATCTATCTCTCCATCTTTAAAGCAACCGTCATTTATTTCCGTAGTTAAACCTATGTGTCCTTCACTTGCAATATTAAGTGTTGCATTTTGAAGGTTTACAAATGCGCTATATAAAGCAATCCTAGTCATATAGTCTTGCTTTGGTTTATTTAATGACATTCCTGCAACTGTTACAATCCCAATAATGAAAAATATCATCATGATTTCAACTAATGATACTGCTCCAATATGAAATTTACGCCAATTGAAAGTCATTTTTGATTTGCTCCAAACATTCTTGATATGTATTTACTATATTTATACCACAGATTTTGTTAATTGACGCGTTTGTAACATTAAGAAGGGTAACATTTTCTTTTATTGCATAAATTTTTATATTATTTTTTAAGGCTTCAAAAACAGGAATAGATCCAAGTGCGTTATGTGGAACTATTAAATAATCTACGTTTTTAATCGTAATACCTTCCTTTATATTTAGCTTAGGAGCTTGATTTAATCCTATTAATATACAAGGCAGATATGTTGGTGTTATAAATTCTGACGCTGATTTTGGATTAACTATTTTTGATGAAATTTCGCAATTCACAAAGGCTGGCGAGTGTGCGCAAGGAATATTATATTTTTTAGTGATACTATGCGAAATTATTGCTTCAACACCGCCTACTGGGTCAACACCAATACCATTTTCGTATTCTTCGCTATCTTCATCTTTAAATAAACAAACAACTCCAATGGCTTCACAACCTTGTTCTAAAAGCTTTTCTGTACTTTTATAAAGTGTTTCAATATTTTTAACGTATCCTGTTGATATTCCGCTCTCATCAACGTAAAAATCAACGCCGACTTCTTCTTCCGTTATTTCGTAATCGCTAATATTTATTCCATATACTGTTTTTACTGCGTTTATGGTGTTAATATGTATATTAAGAACTTCTCGCGGAATACTTTTATCAAAAATTACGCCAATTCTATTATTGGAACTTTTTTGTAAGCATATATTACCCTTAAAAAATTCGTCTATTGCAAAACCTTCAACATAAAGCATGTTCTCATCTATGCCAGAAAACCCTCCAGCATTAACGACGTTGGGATTAACTATTAGAGTGTTATTTTTAGAAAAAAGTTTCGCATAACAACTGGCATCACCTGCATATCCGCCAATAGATGCTCCGATACCAGTAGGAACTATAAATACGCCTAGTTTTTTGTTGTTTTCTAACATATTTTATATTATACAAAAAAAAGAGGCTTTCGCCTCTTTTTTTTGTATTTTATTAACCATTAGTGTTTCCGTATTGATGAGATTTTTTGACACCTTCTTGTAATGCTGTTGTCCAAGAAGTGATATATCCATTAAGTTGAGAAATTTCAGTTTCGCAGTTACTTTTCTTTTGTGATAACTCGTTTTCCATTTCTGCGATATCAGCTAATTTAAAATTCATTTCTTTATCTAAACTATCAACTTCATCTTCATATTCTGGGGTATCTTTACCGTATTGTTCTGCAGCTTCAGTTTTTTTAGCAGCATAAAGATCGTTAATACTAGTTGAATTTCTTGTATAAACTTCTAGTGTATTTGCAATTTGCGATAACTCAAATTCTTTATCAGATTTGCGCATTTTATAGGCTAAAAGCATTGTTTGTATTCCTGCGTATGCCATATTGCACCTCTAACTTTACTTACACTTTATAACTTACACTATTATAAAAACTTTTAGAATGTTAGGATTTCAGAATTAGCTTATTTTGTTACAAATCGTTACATAATTTGTTAATTAGTTACTTGTCTATATAAAAGAATTTATTCTTGTACTAAAATAGATGTGGTAATGAGGTAAGTTTTATGAAAAAAATATTATTTTTATTAATCGCTATGTTTGTATCTTGCAATTGCGTATTTGCAGATGATTTTAAAACATATTATGACAACGGACAAAATTTTTTAAATTCCTCTCAATATTCAAGTGCGATTGGAGAATTTAAAAAAGCTTTACGTATAAATTATCTTGATAATTCGGCAAGAATAGGTCTGGTTAATGCTTATTTAGCTAGAGGAACTTATTTTGCAAATACTGAAAATGATTATAATAAAGCCGCAAATGATTTTAGGTCGGCATTATTTTATTTAAAATATTATCCTGAAGACAAAGATGTGGCTATTTCTGCATCTGCAATCCAGACTACAACTGACAACCTTGAACAATGCATGAATTCTCAAGGTCAATCAAAATCTCCTCAAGAACGCTATAACAGAGCTGTTATTTTAAGAAAAAATGGTGATTTACCTGCCGCTGGATATGAGTTTATTCAGGCTTCTCAAAATGGTGATAATAATATTAAGAAAAATGCATATATTCAGACTGGTGATATTTTATCTGTTTTAAATAACTCGCCTAAATCAGCTTTATACTACCAAAAAGCAGTAGCATTAGACCCTAACAATGTTACTTTAAGATTAAAATATGCTAGAACTCTTGATAAATTAGGCAAAGATGATTTAGCGGTTCAAGAATACAATACAATTTTAGCAAACGGTTCTGACAATGCTGAAGTTTTATATGCATTAGAAAAAATATATACAAAAAAATTGGCGCAAACTCCTAATAGTGCAGAATTGAACGCAAATTTAGGTGCAATTTTACAAAGAGAAAAGAAATATGATGCCGCATTAACTTATTATAAAGCCGCAGAAACACTTAATCCTGCAAGTGTTACTACCAGATTAAATTTAGGTACTTTGTATCAGCAAAAGAAAGATTTTAATAGTGCACTTTCAGCTTATAATTCAGTTATTGCGCTTTATCCAAATCATTTAGAAGCAAATTTGTATAGAGCTCAAGCATTAGTTGATTTAGGAGAAAAAGATGAAGCCTTAAAAGCATTTAAAAAGGTTTTAAGTATTAATCCTACTTCAGTTGTTGCAAAGCGTGAAATGTTTAATTTATTGAAAGATACGATGACGCCTGAACAAATGATTAAATCTTTTAGTGATGATGCTCAAGTTGATAAATCTTCTGTCAGCGCTATGTATGATTATGCAAAAGAATTACACAATGATAAAAAATATGATGAAGCTATTGCTTGTTACAAGGAAGTCTTAAAGTATGATACTTCAAATCCTGAAGTTTATGCAAATTTAGCTATCGCATATTCTAATAAAAAAGATTTTGACAAAGCTTTACAAATTGTAAATGGCGTAAAATCAAAATTTCCAAACAATGAATTTTTGAAGCAAACAACAGAATCTGTTACACAAGAGGTTCATGCTCAAAAATATGAACAGGCAAACAAATATTTTGCAAATAAAGAATATCAAAATGCTTTAAATATATATTTAACGATATATCCAGCGCCAAAAGATGTGTTAATAGCAATAGCTGCGTGCTATAAAGGGTTGAATAATATTGATAAATCAATTGATTACTATAAACGAGCTTTTGCCTTGGATTCAAATGATTCAGAAGTTGCTTATTATATCGGTGTTCTTTATGCTGAAAAAGAAAATTGGACATCTGCAAAAATTTACTTGCAAAAAGCATTAAAAATTAACCCTAAAAATGTTAATGCAGATGACTTGTTAGCCTCAGTTATAGAACAAAATAATATTTTGTTAGTAAATAAAGTAATTAATTTATATAATGCAAAAGATTATACAAATGCTTTAAAATTAATTAGCCAAATTTTAACAGAAGATTCAAAAAATGCGTATGCTTATTATTATAGAGGCTTGATTTATGATGAGCAGGAAAAACTATTACAAGCAATTGCAGAGTATAAAAAAGCTATTCAATATAATCCTGATTTAGTTATTTCGGATTACTTGATAGCAACTGCTTATGACAAGCTTGGACAATACGCAAATGCATATCAATACTTCAAAAAATTTGTAAATACATCTCAATCTGAAGATGATTATAAAAAATATGCAAGATCAAGATTAAATGATTTAAAAGCTTATGCACCAAGTAAATAAAGATAATTTAATATTTAAAAGGGTATCTTTAGCACCAATGGCTGGAATAACTGATGTTGTTCTTAGAAATTTGGTGCGAGAACATTCTAAAACTTGTCTTTTAACGACAGAAATGATAAGTTCAGAAGGTTTAAAACATGTTCATGATTGCGCGATTATTAAAAAGAACGATAATGATTCTCCGATAGCGTTTCAATTGTCAGGACATAAACCAGAATTAATGGCGCAGGCTGCAAAATTTTTAGAATCAAGAACAGATATTATAGACATAAATATGGGTTGCCCTGTGAAAAAGGTTGTTGTCGGCGGTGATGGTTCAGCTTTAATGAAAACCCCAGAATTAGCTCAGGATATTGTGCGTGCAATTAAAGAGGTTGTGAATATTCCTGTTAGTGTTAAATTTAGACTGGGTTATACTGCTGAAACAATGAATTATGTTGCATTTGGTGAAATGATGCAGGAAGCTGGTGCTGATTTTATAACAATTCATGCCAGAACTCGTGCGCAGATGTACGCAGGAGTTGCAGATTGGGCTAAAATTAAGGATTTAAAGAAGTCAGTAGATGTTCCGGTTTTTGCAAATGGAGATGTAGTTTCAATAGAAACGGCTGAAAAATGCTTAGAACTTTCAGGTGCAGATGGCGTAGCTATTGGTCGTGGCGTCTTAGGCGATGTTACTTTGCCGTATAGAATTGAACATTTTTTAGAAACAGGCGAAAGGCTTGCTCCACCGACTATTGAAGATAAATTAGATGCTTTAACAAGACATTTGGAAGGTGAAATTGAACTTCGAGGTACTGATGTTGGAATTAAATGCATCAGAAAACTTTATGGTTACTATATTTCAGAGATTAGAAATGCAGCTAAATATAGAGCTGAATTAGTTAGAATTGAAGATTATGGTGAAATGATTAGAGCATTGGAAAAGATTAGGCAAGAGGTTCGTCAGTCAGCTCAATTGGAAGTGTAACAATAAAGTTCGCGCCTTGTCCAACTTCGCTTTCAACTTTAATCGAGCCTTTATGAAGTTCTACTAATTGTTTTGTTATTGTTAAACCTAAACCTGTTGAAGTTTCTTTTTTATGAAACGCGTCTTCAAGTTGTATAAATTTTTGGAAAACTTTTTTATGATTTTTTTTATCAATGCCAATTCCTGTGTCTTTTACGCTAATTTTAATTTTTTTAGCGGTGTTTGTTACAGTAATTGTAATCTCTCCATTTTCAGGAGTGTATTTGATTGCATTGCTTAATAAATTATACATAATTTGTTGAATTTTCTGATAATCTGCAAAAATATCAATATCATTTTGTATAGTGTAAGTTAGATTAATATTTTTGTTTTTTACAAGAGGCATAAGCAAATTGCAAGTTTCAATTACGGGGCGGGATATTTCAAAATAACGCTTTACAATTTTTATCGCATTAGCTTCAAGTTTAGAAATATCTAAAATTTCGTTTACCATGCCTAATAGCTGAATGCCAGATACTTGAATATCGTTGATATATTCAGTTTGTTTTTCGTTAAGTTCGCCGTATGCCTGAGTTTTAAGTATGTCAGAAAAACCAATAATAGCGTTTAGTGGTGTCCTTAGTTCATGAGAAACACTTGCTAAAAATTCATTTTTTACTTTATCTGCTGCAAGAATTTTTTTATTTTGTGATTTTATTGTTTTGTATGCTTCGTGTGTTTCTTCAACCGCTTGTTTCAACGCTTTTGATTGAATTTTGAATACATTTGAAAGTTCTTGTTCTTTAATTTTATAAGATAAAACGCTGAAAATAGCATTTGCAGTATGTAATGCTTCTTTCGAATATTTTTTATTTCCTGTTAAAAGAACAAATCCATATACAGCGTTATGAATAGCGAGTTTTGCTATTAAAAAATATTTTGAAACGTCTTTTAAAATATTAATAACTTCAAATTGCTTTTCTGTTAAAAAAGGTTCAGCTGAAAATAGGCGATTTGTCGTAAATTTAGATATATTAACAATTTCGTCTTTTTTTATAACCTTGTAATTATTTGAGTCCTTCAATTGAATATTTTCAGCATTAATTAAGAATAAGTAATAATTCTCAAAATCTAAAATTGTTTTAATTTTTTCGAAAAAATTAATGTAATTTTCTTGCTTAATTTCAATTGAAAATAGCTCAGGTATTAATTTTGTTATTTCTGTATTGCAATCAACAGTCATATTAAGTTTCAATGTATCCTATGTATGGTAAATTTCTGTAAAATCCGTCATAATCAAGACCATAGCCAACTACAAATTGATTTCCAATTTCAAAACAGTAATAATCTGGTTGAATATCAGTTTTTCTTGTTTCTTTTTTATCTAAAAGTGAACAGAATTTCAAAGATTTTGTTTTGAAATTCAAATGCATGAAATCAATTAAAAATTTAGCAGTTAGCCCTGTGTCGATAATATCTTCAATGATTAAAACATTTTTTCCGTTTAAATCAGGTAAAGAGATATCAACCGCATTAACTTTACCAGTTGAGGTGAAACCTGAGCCGTAGCTTGAAAGTCTTATAAAGTTCATGTTTAATGGCATTTTTAAATGTTTAACAAGGTCAGCTGTAAACATTACTGAGCCTTTTAACACGCATATTACGTATAAATCCTCGCCATTGTAAAATTCGTTCAGCTCTGAGCTTAACTCTTTAATTTTGTTTTGAATTTCATTTTCAGTAATTAAAACTTTCAAATCTGCTTCTGTTATCATATCTAACATAATTACCACCTAATCTTTTTTCTTTAATGTTAGCACATGTGTGCAATTTTTGACAACTTTTATTTTTTCGCTTAATCCATATCCGCTGACCCAAAGGACTTCATTTCCTGAACATAGTAATATAATTGAGTCTTTGATGTGTTGAGGAATATTTTTATTCATTAAGTATTTTTTTAATTTTGTTATATTTTTTGAACCTAGAGGCTGAATTTTATCTCCGTTTCTTCTTGTTCGAAGTATTAAATTCTTAACTTTTGATAAATCTGCAAATGCGCAAAATTCTTTATCTTGAGGAAATTTTTCTGGCGTTTCTGAATATTTTTGAATAGAAAATATATAATTATCAAAAGGATATTCGCCACATTCTGTGATGTTAATAACTTCTTCGTTTTTCTCTGTTTTTGAAATAATTTCTATATTTTTGTTTGTTACAAAAAGCCATTGTGTGGCATTAAGTGAGTATTTTTTTCCAGATTTCGAGGATATATTTTCAATGATAAAACTAAGCGAATTTGTAATTTTTTCGTCTGAATATTCAATGTCGTTTTGTGCAAAAAGTTCGTAAATAGTTCGTTTTTGGACTGCTAGACTTTGGTCTTTAAATATGTTTGTATTAATTTTATTATTGTTAATAATATTTAATTGGGTTAAGTATTCTTTAACGATGTTTTCTTCTTCAATAGCAAGTTGAGATAGTGAATTTATTGATTTTTCATATTCTTTATTAATCTGTGCAAAAAGTGGTAAAATCTTGTTTCTGATGAAGTTTCGAGAATATTTATTGTTCAAATTTGAGCTATCATTGTTTGGAGTTAAGCTATTTTCTTCACAATAAATTTCAACTTCTTTTCTTGATATATCAAGCATAGGGCGGTAAATTTTTCCTAATTGGGGTGAAATCCCTTTTAAACCATGAATACCAGTTCCTTTGATAAGTCTGTAAATCAATGTTTCTGCGGTATCACTTTTGGTATGTGCCGTAAGAAGTGCGTCAGCATTGAATTTTTCTATTATATTATTATAAAATTGATATCGTAATTCTCTTGCTCTAGTTTCTGTGTGTTTTTCAGTTGCATCAAGGGTTTCTGTATAAAATTCAATGTCATTTTGTACACAAAAATCCTTGCAGTTTTGGGCTTCTAACGCGGATTCTTCACCTCGCCAATTATGGTTTAAATGACCTGCAATTAATCTGAATGAGTATACTTGAGATAGGTCTTTTAAAACTTTAAGTAGTGAAATTGAGTCAAAACCACCAGAAAACCCAACAATAATAACTTTTTCGGGTTTTAATAAGTTATATTTTTCTAAAAATTTTTCAATTTTGTTTTTCACTACGTTCTTTTTCTAAAATAATACCTTGTTTTATTTCAATAACATCAGCGCCAAGTTGTTCTAGGACTTTCATTGCGATACATTCTGGTACTGTGGTTATTGCATATAAAAGATGTGCAGAGTCAATTTTTTTGTCATTACGC
>CAKUXD010000032.1 GCA_934699705.1 uncultured Candidatus Melainabacteria bacterium | reverse complement strand
AATAGTACCTGTTACAACCCTACCAATTCTGCATGTTAAACCTATTACACGCCCTTGTCTGTTTCTTATAGCACTAATTCTGTGCAATGTTCCTGCTATACCAGAACGATTATCTGATGTAAATTCAGGTATTCTTGTTGTGATGTAGTCTAAATCGTCATAAGTTATTGGTTCACAAGTAAGACTTTCGATTTTCCCTCCAGAGTGTCTTATTTCTGGTAAGCGACCTATATCTAGGACTAGCTCAATTACGTCGTTTAATGCATCGTGCGTCAGTAATTTAGTAATTTTTGGGGGTAAGACTTCAATTAATCTGTCTAAGTCGTTTTGTAGCTGAATATCGTTCATGTAATCCTTTTTTTTGTTGTATGTACCAATAACTTTATCCACTAGTATTATACCACTTTTTCTATTCCAATTATCACTCTTTTAAACGATAAATTCTTTCACGTTACAAAAGTTTACATTGTTTTGTAAAAAATCTTTGCGGTATTTTAGTTTAACTAGCAAATTTTTTTATTTGCATTTTTAATAAAAATGTGTTAAAAATAAAGTGTAGTATTTATAGAGGTAGGTAATATGATTTACGCAGTAGGTAGAAGTGATGCAGCATTTAGAATGATGAATACCGCTAATTCTCAATTGGCAATGATGAATTCAATTGGACCTAATACTGATTTAAGAGCTTTGCATGCAATGGATACAAGAAATGCATTACAAATGCAAAAGGACAAATTAAACTATACTTTGATGGATAAATTAGATAAGTTAGACACAAAGATTAGAAAAGATAAAATTAATAGAATGTATAAATAATTAGTTTTAAAAAATGCGGTTTTGAGAATTTCTCAAAACCGCATTTTTTTGTGTATAACTTACTTGTGGCTTTCTAAATCTTTTCTAATATCATCAACAGAAACGTGAAGAACTTCGCTATTTTCGTCTTTTTGCAAATAGACATCTTTGATTCCAGATTGAACAATAAATCTTTGGCAAAGTATGCAAATCATTTGATGTCCCCAAATGTACATCGTTGCATCTTTACAACGGTCTTGTCCTGCTTGTATAATCGCGTTTTGTTCTGCGTGTATAGAACGACAAGTTTCGTATCTTGTGCCAGATTCAATATTATGTTCTATGCGGTAGCAATAACCGCGTTCTGCACAGGATTCGACTTTAGATGGAGTTCCATTGTAGCCTGTTGCTTTAATTTTTTTGTCTTCGCCAACGATTACAGCTCCAACTTGTGCTCTAATGCAGTTTGAACGACTAGCACACGTTTTAGCTAGATCTAAAAAATATTCTGTCCAAGGTTTTATCGCCATTTTTTGTCCCCTATTTAATTTTATTTACCCAATTTTCAAAAATTTTCATAGCTGGTCTGCCAAGAGCTAAAGCCCAGGCTTTAACATTTTTTGTAGCAACTGAACCTGCGGCAACAAAAGCTCCTTCTTCAAGTTGAATAGGTGCAACTAAAACAGAGTTTGAGCCAGTATTTGCGTAATCTCCAATTATTGTTTTGTTTTTAACTTTAGTTACAGGGTTGTAGTTTGCAGTAATTGTACCTGCGCCAATGTTTACGTGAGAACCAACTTCGCTATCGCCAACATAGCTCAAGTGAGAAACATTTGTATTGTCTTTTATGATTGAATTTTTAACTTCTACAAAATTTCCGACTCTAACGTGGTTTCCAATTGTTACATTACCTCTAATGTGTGCCATAGGTCCGATTGAACAATTTGAACCAATTTTATTTTTTCCGTTAATGAATACTGACGGATAAACGATAGTGTCTGTTCCGATTTCAGTATCTTCGCTAATCCAGGTTGTGTCTGGATCAACAATTGTAACTCCATTTTTCATTAGTCTTTTTAGAGTTCGTTTATTTAAAATTTTTCCGGCTTCTGCAAGTTGAATTTTAGAATTTATACCCAAAATTTCAGTATTGTCTTTTAGGGTGTAGGCCTGAACATTTAAGTCGTGTTTTACGCCCCAAGAGATAATATCAGTTAAATAGTATTCGCCTTGCGCGTTATTACTTTTCAATTCGGTGAAGGCTTTTTTAACTTTTTGCCAATTTATGCAATAAATGCCAGCATTTACTTCTTGAATTTGTTTTTCTTCAAAGGTTGCGTCTTTTTCTTCAACGATTTTCTTTAAAGTCATATCTATATTTCTGATAATTCTTCCGTAGTTGAAAGGATTTTCAAAAATTGCGCTCATAACAGTTATGTCAGCTTTGTTTTCTTTATGGTAATCAATAAAATTAGCAATTGTATCAGATGTTATTAACGGAGTATCTCCGCATAAAATAATTACTTCACCGTCAAAATTTTCTAATTCTTTACACGCCATACTAACGGCATGTCCAGTCCCCAATTGAGGACTTTGTAATAGAGTTTTTGCGTTATTGCTGTAATTTTTATTTACAAATTCAGTAACAGCTTCGGCCTGATGTCCGACAATAACGTATGATTGCTCTACCATGTGCGTATTATTTACTGAGTCCAGCACATATCCTAACAAGGTTTTGTCAAAAATATTATGTAATACTTTTGATTTCTCTGATTTCATTCTTGTGCCTTTACCAGCAGCTAAAATAATTGATTTAATACCCATGACAATCTCCTTTAATTTATAAATATATAATAACATAAACACTATTACTATTGAAATAGTCTAATTTTTGTGAAATAATTTTTTTGTAGTTAATCAAGGAGAAAAATATGCCAACAGTTATTGAAGATATAGTCGCTAGACAAATTTTAGATTCAAGAGGTAATCCAACTGTTGAAGTTGATGTAAAAGTTGCTTCTGGTGTTGTTGGCAGAGCTGCGGTGCCTTCAGGTGCTTCAACTGGTATATATGAAGCCTTAGAGTTACGCGACAATGACAGAAGTCGATTTGGCGGTAAAGGTGTTATAAAAGCGGTAAATAACGTAAATAATATTATAGCCCCAGAATTAATAGGTGAAGATGCTTCAAATCAGTATAACATTGATAGATTGATGTTAGAACTTGATGGTACAGATAATAAATCTCGATTAGGTGCAAATGCAATATTAGGCGTTTCTTTAGCGGTAGCAAAAGCCTCTGCTCAAGCATATAAAACGCCATTGTATCGTTATTTAGGCGGAATTTCAGCGATAACTTTGCCAGTTCCATTGATGAATATTATAAACGGTGGTGTTCATGCAGACAACAATATTGACTGTCAAGAATTTATGATTGCACCAGTTGGCGCGGATTGTTTTGAAGAAGCAGTTCGAATGGGGTCTGAAATTTTTTACGCTTTAAAACACATTTTGCAGGATAAAGACTATGTAACTTCAGTTGGTGATGAAGGAGGATTTGCGCCAAATCTATCATCAAATGAAGAAGCAATTGAAATGATAATTCAGGCTATTCAAAATGCTGGATATACAACTGATGAGGTTAAGATTTGTGTTGATTTAGCTTCAAGCGAATTTTATGAAGATGGTAAATACACGCTTGCAGGCGAAGGTAAAATTTTAACAAGAGAAGAAATGGTTGATTTCTTAGCAGCTTGGGTTGATAAATATCCGATTATTTCCATAGAAGACGGTATGGCTGAAGAAGATTGGGAAGGCTGGAGATTGTTGACTCAAAAAATCGGTTCAAAATGTCAGTTAGTAGGTGATGATTTATTTGTAACAAATACAAAACGCCTTCAAGAAGGTATTTTAAGAAAAATTGGTAATTCAATTTTAATTAAAGTTAATCAAATTGGGACTTTAACTGAAACGTTAGAGGCAATTGCAATGGCTCATTCTGCTGGATATACGGCAATTTCTTCACATCGTTCTGGCGAAACAGAAGATACTTTTATTGCGGATTTAGCAGTTGCAACTAATTGCGGACAAATTAAAACAGGTTCTGCTTCTCGTTCTGATAGAATGGCAAAATATAATCAACTTATCAGAATTGAACAAGAGCTTGGTATGTCAGCTAAATATATTGGTATTCAGGCGTTCAGCGGACATAGAAGTTTTGATTTTGTAAGATAATTTGTTACAATTATTTAAAACTTTACAGTATAGATGTTGTTGTAGTATATTATTAAAGTAATGGAAAATAGATTAGACGAAAAATATATAGTTACAGGTGGAGTTCCTTTAAGGGGTGAGGTTCAGATTGGTGGTGCAAAAAACGCAGTTCTCAAGTTAATGGCGGCTGCAATTTTGGCTAAAGGAAGAACTTTAATCCATAACGTACCAGATTTGACAGATGTTGAGATTATGTTAAGCGTAATTCAAGGTTTGGGTACGAAAACTGAGTATGATAAAGAGCATAAAACTGTTACGATTGATGCTACTGATATAACAAGTGTTACGGCTAAATATGAATTAGTTAGTAAAATGAGGGCATCTTTTATTATTTTAGGAGCTTTAGTTTCTCGTTGTAAAGAGGCAATAGTTGCGCTTCCTGGTGGGTGTGCGATTGGTGAACGTCGTGTGGATTTTCATATTAAAGGCTTGGAAGCATTAGGTGCGAAAATCAAAATTGAAAATGGTTATGTACATGCTAAGGCTTCAAAATTGACTGGTGCTGAAATATACTTAGATATTCCGTCAGTTGGGGCAACAGAAAATATTATGTTGGCTGCAATTTTGGCTGATGGAGAAACAAGAATTCAAAACGCCGCAAGAGAACCTGAAATTATTGATTTAGCAAACTTTTTGAACGCAATGGGTGCAGAAATTTCTGGTGCTGGTACTTCAGATATTATCATTAATGGTGTTACACAGGATAAACTTCACCCTATTGAATATACAACTATTCCAGATAGAATTGAAGCTGGAACATTTATGACAGCAGTTGTTGCGACTAGAGGAAAAGCTATTATTAAAAATATTTTCCCAGCGCATTTAACATTTTTCAATAATAAATTATTAAAAATGGGTGCAAATATAAAATTAATTGAACCGACAGCAATTGAAGTTTCAGCAAAAGGTCGTTTGAATACGGTTAATTTTGTAACACAACCATATCCAGGATTTCCTACCGATTTACAATCTATGGCAATGGTTTTGTTGTCAACCGCAAATGGCGTTGGAATTATTACAGAAAGTCTGTATGAAAACAGATTTATGCAAGTTCCAGATTTAAGACGCATGGGAGCAGATATTCACCAAGACAGAAATCATGCGATTATCAAGGGTGTTAAAAAGTTAACAAGTGCGGCTGTTTCTGCAAGTGATTTAAGAGCAGGAGCATCATTAGTTGTAGCTGCTTTAATGGCAGATGGTACTTCAGAAATTAATAATTTACATCATATTGATAGAGGTTATGAAAATTTTGAAGCTAAAATAAGAGCTCTGGGTGGTAAAATTGAGAGAGTGTCGCCTTCTAGTAATTCCACACAGGAGGGGTTAAATGAAGCAAGAATATAGACGTTGGTATGAACACGACCCTCTATTATTAGAAGTTGTTGAGCTACTAAAAAATTATCAAGACGAACTACGTTCTCAAGCAGAGATATTTTTAAAAAAAATAGAAGAAAAAGTTTCGCCTGATGCAATTAATAAATTTTATGAAATGGTAAAACCAGTTAATGGCAATCGTTGGTACGATAAAGACCCTGTTATTTCAAAAACTATTGAATTATTAAGAGTTGTACCTCCAGATGTTCAAAAGGCTTGTGCAGAGCATTTTATAAACGCATTAAAAGACATAGGTGTTGATTACCAAAGTCCAAATATTAATCAATAATGTTAAATATCAATTGTGATAAGTTTGAAAAGCTAAAAAAACTTGTAACAAAAGGTTCTTCTTTTGTTGCAAGTGGTGTTACGTCTTTTTTTAGACTTGTTTTGCTGAATAAAATTAAAGAATATTCTGATAAGAAAATTATTTTTGTAACATCAAATGAGCAAAGTGCATTAAAATATCAATCTGATTATCGGAAAATTTATGGTAAAGATGTAGTCTTTATGCCCTTTCAAAGCGTTTCTATGTATGAAACACTTTCTTCAAACAGGTATGAATATGCTTCTCAAATTCAAATAATTCGCCAAAAGCCAGATATAATCTTTACTCCAGTAAAGACTTTGTTAGAAAAGTTTCCAGATAATTTGTTTTTTGAAAAGAATGCAATACATATAAAAATTAATCAAACTATTGATATCATTGAATTTGCTAAAAAGCTTGTAGAATATGGCTATAAGCGTTCTGTAATGGTTTCTGATATTGGCGAGTTTTCAGTTAGAGGCGATATTATTGATGTTTTTTCTTTAGATAACAACCCGATAAGAATTGAACTTTGGGGTGATGAGATAGTTGATATCAGATATTTTAACAATGAAACGCAAAAATCTATTAAAAAGGTTGAAGAAGTAGAAATTTTGCCTGTTTACAAATTTATTTCAAATGAAAATAAAAATTTACCAAAGGTTTTATTAAATAAAGTTCAGGAAGACGCTTATTTTGAGGGGATAGAAGTTTTTCAGTCATATTTTAATAAAAATTTATTGAATTTTTTACAGATTTTTGATGATTATGTGGTAATTTTTGATGAAATGAGTGAAATTTATTCAAAATTTGAATTTTTAGATGAAAATTATGAAAATCAATATTCTGAAAATTTAAAATTGGCATTAATTTCTGAATTAAAAGAAAAAAATCATTTATCTTTTAAAGAATTTGAAAAAGAAGTTGCTGGATTTCAAAAAATTGGATTGAACAATTTTTTAGATGTAGATTTACCTTTTAATATAGAGTTTGATGCTCAACCGGTTATTAATTTTAACGCTAATTTGCAAAGAATTGCAGATTTTATCAAAGAAAAACGCGATTATGAGGTTTTAATTTCGACAGATTATCCAGAACGTGTGAAGGAGATACTTGCAGAAAAGGGAATTTTTAATTGCAGGTTTATGGAAGGAATAACTTCTTTTGGCACGATTTCAGATGAGTGTAAATTTGTTGTGCTTACAGACAGGGAATTGTTTAACAAGCGTTCAAAAGAGGTTACTTCTCAAAAGAAAAATTACTATAAAGAGCGACAAGAGTATATTGAAAATATTAATGATATTCAGGTTGGCGAATACGTAGTTCATTCAATTCATGGTGTTGGGATTTATCAGGGTTTAACTCAACAAGAAATTGACGGACAATTAAAAGATTATTTAACAATAGAGTATGCATCAAAAGATAAATTACATATTCCCGCAGAGCAAATAAATTTGTTATGTAGATATAGGGGTTCAGGTACAATAAAACCAAAATTGTCGCGAATGGGCGGTAATGATTGGGAAAATACAAAATCAAAGGTTAAAAAAGCTGTTGAATCAATTGCTTATGACCTGTTACGACTTTATGCAAAGCGAAAAATGCAATCAGGATTTAAGTTTGATGAGGATAGCAATTGGCAAATTGAAATGGAAGAAGCGTTTGAATATGTTGAAACACCTGATCAAATAAGGGCGATAGATGAAGTTAAGCGTGATATGGAAACTGACGTGCCAATGGACAGGTTAATTTGTGGTGATGTTGGTTTTGGTAAAACTGAAGTTGCAATGCGTGCAATTTTTAAGGCAATAACTTCAGGTAAGCAAGTTGCTGTTATTGTTCCGACAACAATATTAGCCCTGCAACATTACAAGACTATTTCAGATAGATTTAAGCCTTTTGCTATGAATGTTGAATTGTTATCGCGTTTTCGTTCGGCAAAAGAGCAAAAAGAAACATTAAAAAGAATGGCTTTGGGTGAAACTGATGTTGTCATTGGTACGCACAAATTACTTCAAGACGGTGTTATTTTTAAAGATTTGGGACTTTTGGTTATAGATGAGGAACATCGTTTTGGCGTAAAACATAAGGAAAAATTAAAGCAGTTAAAGGAGAATATTGATATTATATCAATGTCCGCGACACCAATTCCAAGAACGCTCTACATGTCGCTTTCAGGGATAAAAGATATGTCTTTGATTAATACCCCGCCAAAAAACCGATTACCTATAAAAACTTTTGTTGGAGAATTTAATGAAACTGCGGTTAAAAATGCTATAATTCATGAATTAGACCGAGAAGGGCAAGTTTTCTATTTGTATAACCGAGTTGAAACTATAAATGAATTTAAGGCTCAATTGCAAAAAATAGTTCCGAATGCGAGAATTTGTGTCGGGCATGGGCAGATGAAGGAAAATGAATTAGAGCAAATAATTGTTGATTTTGCGAATAATGAATATGATGTTTTGCTTGCCACGACGATAATTGAAAACGGTTTAGATATACCAAATGCGAATACAATGATAATCCATGATGCAGATAAATTTGGTCTTGCTCAACTTTATCAACTTAGAGGTCGTGTCGGTCGTTGTGAAAAACAAGCGTATTGTTATTGTTTTTATAAACAAGATAAAAACTTATCAGAAGAAGCTATTAAACGTTTGAAAGCAATAAAAGAGTTTACAACACTTGGTAGTGGGTATCAAATTGCGCTAAGAGATGTTGAAATAAGAGGTGTGGGCAATTTATTGGGTACAAAGCAACATGGTCATATGATAAATGTAGGTTTTGATACATATTGCCAGCTTTTAGATGAAACAGTTAAGGAATTACAAGGCGAAAAGCCAGAAAATATTATTCCAACGATTGTTGATATAAATATTACTGCATATATTCCAGATGAATGGGTTGGTTCTGCCGAACAAAAAATGATTGAATATAAACGTCTGGCTGATGTAAAAAGCCAAGTAGAGTTAGATTATATAATAGAAGAATGGAAAGACCGTTTTTCAAAAGCTCCAGAACCAGTTGAGAACTTAATAAAATTAATAAAAATAAGACTTTCAGCAACAGAAGTTAAAATTTCCTTAATCAGAGAAACTTCTGACTGCATAAGGATTTATACTCCATTTACACAACCAGAATGGCGCATTATAAGTTCAAAATTGCCACAGGAAGTTAGTAAAAATATTAAGTTTATGGTTGCCCCAAAAACTTGTGATGACGGTAATTCTATAATATTGCTTAACAATAAGTATCTTAATTTTGATGAAATATTTAACATATTGACAGATTTGTTTTATTATATAAATAAGGTATGTTACGAGTATTATAACGAATAAGGAGAATAATATGAAAAGAACAGTAAAATTATTAGCTCTTATGTTATTTGTCGCAATCGTGTTTACTGGTTGTGGTTTAAAAAACAAAGATGCAATCGTAAAAGTTAATAATCACGTTATTACACAAGGTGATTACGATGAATTATTTAAACAAACGGTTAAAAATCCAGCCTTGCAAATGTTTGGTTTGGACGACAAAAAAATTGATAAAAAAAGCTTTATGTACTTAATGATTAAAGATAAAGTTGTAAATGAATTAATTGTCAGAACATTAATTGAAGATGAAGTTGAAAAACGCGGTATTAAAGTTTCTAACAAAGATGCAGAAGCTGCTTTAAACAAAGCTATCGCTCAGGTTGGTTCAAAGGCAAAATTCAACGAAATTTTAAAACAATACGGTGTTTCTTTAGCTGAATTTAAAAGAGATTTAGTTGAAGAAGTAAAGATGAAAAAGCTTGTTGATATGCTTGAAAAGGTTACAGTAACTGAAGCAGACGCTAAAAAATATTACAATCAAAATTTAAGCAAATTCAAATATCCAGACAAAGTTAGAGCTTCTCATATCTTAATTGCTGCAAACGAAGAAGAAATGAAAGAAGCAATCAAAGCAGATTCTAAAAACGCTCAACTTTCAGATACAGAATTAAAAGCTATGGTTGATAAACAAATGGCTGAAAAATTAAAAAAAGCAAACGAAGTGTTAGCTCAAGTTCAAAAAAATCAATCTGAATTTGCTAAAATTGCAAAAGAAAATTCAGAAGATATTGAATCAGCAAAACAAGGTGGAGATTTAGGTTTCTTTGCACAGCAAGAAATGGTTGAACCTTTTGCAAAAGCTGCATTTGCAATGAAACCAAATACAATAAGCGGTATTGTTAAAACTCCTTACGGATATCACATTATTATGGTTACAGATAGAAAAGCGGCTGGTCAAGATTCATTTGAAAAAGTTAAATCTGATATTATGCTTTATTTAGAAAATGAAAAGAAAGTAAAAGTATTAGAAAACTTTATCGAATCTTTGAAGAAAACTGCAAAAATTGAATATGTAAATGAAGACTATAATCCAACAGATATTCAAAAAGCTTTACAAACACAAGCAAAACAAAGTTCTGCAGTAGCTGAACAAGTTGATGAAGCTAATCATTCAGCAACTCCAGTTGCAGTTCCAGAAAAGAAATAATTGTTAAAAACAATAGGATAAACAAAGGAGATTGTTAATTCAATCTCCTTTGTAAATTTTTGTAACTTTAATATAAAGTTTGAAGGTAAAAATGCCGTAAAATCATGTAATATCAAGTAGGAAAGGACATGGGTTATGGGTTTAGCAGCATCACAAGCAAGATTACTAACATTAACTTCAAGATTGTCCTCAATTGAATTGAAGCAACAATCAATTGCTAATGCAAAAATTTTGTTAGCAAATGACTCAGAGGCAGTGTCTTCAAAATATACTACTGCTTTAAATAATCAAACGTTATTATTCTCAGACGGAAAGAATGAAACAGAATTATCTTATTCTAACTTGACTGCAGCTGGTTATACTGTTCGAAGAACTGGTGATGGTGTAATCCCGAAAAAAGGTACGGTACTAGATACAGTACAAAAACCAACTGTGCCTAGACCAGAGACTTATGCAAGTGAAAAACCAACACTTGATACTTCTTCTTTATCAGGGTATAAAGGGCAAACTTTAGCAGATGCTAAAACTTGGAAAAACTTAGCTTTGAGTAAAGTTGGTGAATATCCAACAACAGTTAATGCTTCGATGAACGAACTTTTAAAAAATACTACTGTTGGAACATTTAATTATAAAGCTTTTTCTGGTGGAACTAGCTTTAATACAAATTTGTCGAATAAAAGTTTAAATGATATTGCGAACCCTTCAAATGGTACAGACTATGTTGTTTTGTTAGCTCAAGATGGTGGTAAAGTTGGGGGTGTTCCTATAGACAGAGCAAAAGCACAATTTACTGCTATAGGTAATCAAGTAATTTCTTTAGTTGCACGTGCAATGAATATTAATTTAACCTCTGATTCTGGTTTCAAAGCATATATGGATAAATATCTGAGTGAGATGAAAAATAATATTAATTTTGATGACCGCAATAGAGAAAGAAATACAAATAATGCTTATATGTATGCTGTGAATGAAGCTAGAAACGGTTTAATTGGTAATTTGACGGAAACCTACAAAAAAGGTGCTGATAATGATGGATATTTTTTGAATTTATCAGAAATGGTGCGAAGACTTATCCAAAAAGGTTTTGCTTATTATGATAGTAGTTTTTCAAATCCGACAAATGCTGTGTTAAATAAAAAATCAAGTAGCGTTCAAATGAATACCAAGGCTAATTTGACTAAAAATTCAAAAGGATACAGTGTTTCAGAATGGAATACAAAAATTCAACAAGCATATAATTTATCTACTATACGTTCAATTAGTTTAAATGAAGCTGTAAATATTGCTAAAACAGGTGTTGTTCCAGAATGGAATACAAACAAAGAGGCTCAACTTAAAACAGAATACGAGCAAAAAATGAAAGAATATAATGAAAAAGTCAATGTTGCAAAAACAGCTTGGGATGCTTATGATAAAGCAATGTTGAATGGTTGTACTCAAGAACAACTTGATTTGTATCAATCTCTTTCAACAAATAATAAATTCTTGATTCAAGGTTTATTAAGCGGTTATTTAACCTTGATGAAAGACGGAAAAGATGTTAGTCTGTCTTCTTCAACAAATATTTTAACTAAATATGACAAATCTGATGACGCTCAAGCTGAAGCTGAATATGAAGCTGAAATGAAAAAAATTAACAGAAAAGAAAAATTGTTAGATAACCAAATGAAGCAATTAGATACGGAACATAGTGCAATGCAACAAGAAATTCAATCTGTTCAATCTATAATTAAAAATCATGCAGAAAAAGATTTTAGCTTGTTTGCTTAGTATTTTAGCGTAATTTTATTCTATTCGTTGCATATAATCTTGTTTTTGATATAATTTTATCAAAAGCGAGGTTATTTGTTATGAAAGATATGTTGGATAAAATTAAGCAAATTGAAGAAAATTATAATGAGCTTGGTTTAACACTTTCAGATCCTGCCGTTATTCAGGATTACAATAGATTTAAAGATTTGTCTAAACAACGTAAATCAATGGAAGAAACTGTTGAATTATATTATGCGTGGAAAAAAGCAGTTGACGCGATTAATGACGCAAAAGAAATGATAAAAACGGAAAATGATGAAGAAATGAAAGAATTTCTTCGAGCTGATATTGAAGAAAACGAAGCTAAAATTGTTGAATACGAAGAAAAAATGAAAATTTTACTTCTTCCACGCGACCCTATGGACGATAAAGATATTATGCTTGAAATCAGAGGTGGCGCAGGCGGTGATGAAGCAAACATTTTTGCGGGTGATTTGGCAAGAATGTATTTGAAATATGCTGATAAAAAAGGCTGGCAAACACAAGTTTTGTCAAAAACTGAATGCGAAGCTGGCGGGTATTCGGAAATTATCATTTCAATTAAGGGTGATGCCGTTTATTCACAATTAAAATATGAATCAGGGGTTCATCGTGTTCAACGAGTTCCTCAAACAGAATCACAAGGACGTGTTCATACTTCTACTGCAACAGTTGCGGTTATGCCGGAAGTTGATGATGTTGAAGTTGAAATTAAGCCAGAAGATATTGAAATGTCAACGGCTCGTTCTGGTGGTGCTGGCGGTCAAAATGTTAATAAGGTTGAAACTGCAGCTCGCTTATTCCATAAACCAACAGGAATTATGATTTTCTGTACAGAAGAACGTTCTCAATTGCAAAATAAAGAACGCGCAATGCAAATTTTGAAAGCTAAATTGTATGATTTAGAGGTTCAAAAACAAACCAAAGAAATTACTGACTTACGTCGTTCTCAAGTAGGTTCTGGTGATAGAAGCGAACGTATTAGAACATATAACTTCCCTCAAGGAAGACTGACTGACCACAGAATCGGTCAAAACTTAAATGTCTGGACTGTTATTGACGGTGATATGGACGAACTTTTGCATTTGTTAATCGAATATGACCAAAAATTAAAATTGGAAAAATTAGCAGAAGTGAACTAGATGAAACATTTAAGAAAATGCGTTGGTTGCGGTGCGGTTCAAGACCGTGATACAATGATTAAAATTACATACGATAAAAATAATAATGAGATTATTTTTAACCCAAATTCTAAAAAATTTGGCAGATCGGTATATCTTTGTTATAATAAATCGTGTATAGAAAAGGCTTCAAAAAAAAATAAGTTGTTAAAGGCTTTAAAAATAGAAAAATCTTAAAATCGAAAGGATTAATTTTTAATAATATGCGTGTAAGTGAATTAGCAAAAGAATTAGGTTTAACAAGCAAAGAAGTGATTGAAAAATTTGCGCAAGTTTCGATTGTCGTAAAAACTCATTCAAGTTCAGTTACTCCAGAGCAAATCAAAAAATTAAAAGAATTTATCTCTGGCGGTGCTAAACAAGAAGTTAAAAAACCAAAGGCTTTTATTGTAAAAAAAGCGAAACCAGAAGAAAAACCAGAAGTTAAGGTGGTAGAACAAGAAGTTAAATCTGAGGAAATGCCTAAAGAAACTCAATCTAAAGTGGTTGAAAAAGTAACAACAAATTCTGTTTCGAGAATTGAAAAAGTTGAACGCCCAAAAGTAGAAACAGTTAAAAAAGCACCTGTAAATCGCTTGGAAATTGTAAGACACGCTACAAGACCAACCGAAGATGCTAAAAAATCTACTGGACGTCCTAACGATAAATTTAATAAATCAAATCAACAAAAACCTCAAAGACCAGCGGAAAATAAACCTATTGAACGTCATATTATTCCGCAAGATATTTATGAAAACAAAGGTCAAACTTCAAAACACAAACCAGTTGACAAACGCAAAGATAAAATTTCTAAAGAAGAAGAACAAGAAAGAATTTCTTTAGAAAAAGCGGCTGCTCAAAAACATAAAAAACGTGTACACAAAGAGGAAGAAAAAGAAACAGTTACACAATTAGTTGTAAATACTGCAATGACTATTCAAGAACTTGCAGATAAAATTAATAAAACTCCTGCAGAAATTGTAAAATTCTTAATGTTAAACGGAATTATGGCAACTGTAAATCAACTTATTGATGTTGACGTAATCAAAAAAGTTTGCGCAGAATACGGTTTAGAAGTTTTAGACGAAGATTTAGAAGCTTTTGTTCAAGCCGAAATGGAAAAAGAAGAAAAGAAAGAAAAATTAAAAGCAGATGAAAAGAACATGATACCGAGAGCACCTGTAATCAGTATTATGGGACACGTTGACCATGGTAAAACAACTTTATTAGATAGTATTCGTGCTTCAAAACACAAAATTGTTAATACTGAAGTCGGAGGTATTACTCAATCAATCGGTGCTTATACGATTTACTTGCACGATGGAAGAAAAGTTGTATTCTTGGATACTCCTGGGCACGAAGCGTTTACTGAAATGCGTGCCAGAGGTGCAAAAGCAACAGATATCGCGATTTTAGTTGTAGCGGCAGATGATGGTATTATGCCTCAAACTGTTGAAGCCATTAACCATGCAAAAGCTGCTGAAATTCCTATTATTGTTGCAGTAAATAAAATTGATAAGGCTGGTGCTGATCCAGATAGAATTTTAACTCAATTAACAGAACATGGCTTAGTTCCAGAGGCTTGGGGTGGCGATACTATCACTTGTAAGGTTTCAGCTCTACAAAGACAAGGTATTGATGAACTTTTAGAATATATCTTGCTTGTTGCAGATATGGCTGATTTAAAAGCAAATCCAAAAGTTCCAGCAACAGGTGTTGTAATTGAGGCAAATTTGGATAAAGGTAAAGGTCCAGTTGCAACATTACTAGTTCAAAATGGTACTTTAAGAGTTGGAAATTGTGTTGTAGTTGGTACGGCTTGTGGTCGTGTAAGAGCGTTGTTATCTGATTCTGGAGAAAAAATTAAAGAAGCTGAACCTTCAACTCCAGTAGAAATCTTAGGTTTAACAGAAGTTCCACAGGCGGGTGATACATTTGAAGTTGTTGAAAACGAAAAAGAAATGAAATCAATTGTTGAAAAACGTAAGGAATCAGAAAGAACAAAACGTCTTGATGAAATGTTACCTGCTCACATCAGAAAAGAAGCTGTTTCTGGAGAAGAAAATGTTCCACAGTTGAACTTAATTATCAAAGCAAATACTCATGGTGCTGCTGAAGCTGTGTCGCAAGCAATTGCCCAGATGGATTCTGCTGAAATTGCTACAAAGATTATTCACGTTGGCGTTGGCGACATTTCAGAGGCTGACGTAATGTTAGCATCAGCTTCTAAAGCCTTAATTCTTGGTTTTACAGTAAAAGAAGATTCAAATGCTATTGCTGCGGCTGAAAGAGAACATGTTATAATCAAAAAATATGATATTATTTATCAAATCTTAGAAGACATGGAAAAAACAATGTTGTCTTTACTTGAACCAGAAATTAAAGAAGTTGCACTTGGTAAAGCTGAAATTAGACAAGTATTTACAATTGGTAAAACTACTAAGATTGCAGGTTGTTATGTTCTTGAAGGTAAGATTTTACGTAATAAAACTGCGGTACTTGTTCGTAATGGTCAAGAAATTTTCAGAGGTGCTATTGACCAGTTAAAACGCTTTAAAGATGATGTAAAAGAAGTTGCACAAGGTTTTGAATGTGGTATTTCTTTTGCAAAATTCAATGATCTTCAAGAAGGTGATATTATTGAAGTATCGACAACAGAAGAAGTTGAACGTCAACGTTTATAATGTAAAGGAAAAAAGTTATGAGCAGTAATCTTCGCAACGAAAGAGTTAGAAAAGAATTAATGCGTGAAATCTCTGAAATTTTGAGAAAAGAAATCAGAGGTTTAGTTGGTGTTGTTTCTATTACTGATGTTGAAGTAAGCCATGATAATTCTTTTGCGAAAGTTTTTTATAGCGTTTATGGCTCAGAAGAACAAAAAGAAAAATCTGTTCATGTTATAAATCAAAGTGTTTCTAAAATCAGATATGAAGTTGGTAGGCGTATAAGATTGAGATTAACTCCAGAATTGAGATTTATTCAGGATAATTCTATTGAAAGAGGTTCAAGAGTTAATGAAATCTTGGAAAAAATTTCTCGCGGAGAAGTTTAATTGTTCGGCTTGTTAAACATCTATAAACCAGTAGGTAAGACATCTCATGATGTTGTTGCTTATTTACGCAGAGTTTTGAAAATTAAACAGATTGGTCATACTGGAACGTTAGATCCTTTTGCAGAAGGGGTTTTGCCTGTTTGTATTGGTAAGTCAACTCGCTTGATTGAGTATTTATCTGATGAAAAGGCATATTTGGCTTATGTTCAGTTTGGAAAATCTACTGATACCTATGACACAGAAGGTAAAATTGTTTTTGAAACTGATAAAAAAGTTAGTGAAACTGAAATTTTAGAAAAATTGCCTCTTTTTGAAGGCGAAATTGAACAAATTCCGCCAATTTATTCAGCAATCAAGGTCAATGGCAAAAAGTTGTATGATTATGCAAGAGAGGGTAAAGAAGTCGAAATTAAACCTAGAAAGGTTATCATTAATAAGATAGAATTAAAGGATTTTGATTTTGAAAATCAAGTTGCACAAATTTACATAGAATGTTCAAAAGGTACATATATTCGTTCGATTGCTCATGATTTAGGTAAATCACTTGATAACGGTGCTCATTTGATAAAACTAATAAGGACAAAAGTTGGAAATTTTGAAGTTAAGAGCGCTATTAAATTAGACGATATTAAAACTTCAGATGACGTTTCTGTAAATTTAATCAATCCCTTGCAGGTTTTAAATCTTCCAAAATACGAGCTTAACCAACAAGAATGCGAAAAAGTTTTACATGGGCAACCTTTGCTTAACAAAAGTATGAAAAGTGTCGATTTTCTTATTTTGGTTTATAATAATAGAATAAAAGCAGTTGCAACTGCGAAAGAAAAATTTATAAAAGTAATTAAGGTATTTTAGTATGTATAAAAAAATTCTAGGGATTTTATTTGTATTAGTTTTAGGCTCTCCAGTATTCGCATATCAAGATTTATCGGCTTTATGTGCGCAACCTCATGATTTATCAATGAAGGGTACAAGATTTTTGTATAATGCAACTGGAACAACTTTGTTGGCACAAAGTCTTGCAAATTCAATTGTTAAAAAAGAATTGAGAAAATCCACTGGTGCAAAAGGGTTTAAAGTGAAAATGAAATCCTTTAGCGCAAAAGATTTAGCAGATGGAAGATTTAAGTCTTTAGACATTTCTGGTAAAAACTTAAACTTTGACGGTGTTTACGTATCAGATTTTAAGGCTTCTACAATTTGTGGTTTTAATTATGTAAAAGCGACTCCGAAATCTATTACTTTTAAAGATAATTTTGCGATGAATTATTCCATGACGATTTCAGATACAGATTTGAATAGAACAGTTTTATCAGAAGATTATTTGGCTTTTTTGAAATCTTTAAATTTTAAAGCAGGTGGCTTAAATTTAATGGAATTAAAAGATGTTGATGTAAAATTAAAAAATGATAAAATTTATTTTAAATTACAGATGAATAATAAAGTATTTAATTATAATATCCCTGTTTTCATGAATGTTTCAGCAAAAATGCGAGTAGAAGATAGCAAAATTAAATTAACAGAAATTACTTTAGAAAATATCAATCAAAAATTTAACTTAACTCAACTGACAAATTTGGTAAATTTAATAAATCCATTAAACTTTACAGTTGATGTATTGGGAAATCCTAAAACAAAAGTTTCTTTACAAACAATGGATATAAAAGATGACAAATTAATTTTATCAGGCACAATGTTTGTACCGAAAAATGTACAAGAAGTTCGTAAGTAGAGGCAAAAATGGGTGAATTTCAAAAAATAGGTTTAATAGTAATAATAATTTTGGCAGCCATATATGTAAAAATGGCTTTCTTTGGCAGTCCTGATATTCCAGAAGATTATGGAAAAAATCAAGAACAAGAGGTTGTAAACGAAACTACTGAACAACCAGAAGAAAAGCCAGAACAAAAAACTCAATACATAAATGTCTTTTTCATTGCTCATAATGCAAATGGAGAAGAAGTTTATCGTGCCGTTAAACGTGAGTACATGCCTGAATACGGTTCTCAATTAAAATTCGCAATTAAAACATTAATAAATGGTCCAAGTGTAAAAGAAAAGAAATTAGGCGTATATACGGAAATTCCTGCAAGTACACGTTTAATATCAATTACAGAATCACCTTCAAGAGTAGTAATTAATCTTTCTTCTGATTTTGAAAATGGTGGTGGCACTGATGGATTATATAAACGATTATTCCAATTAATAAAAACAACAAAGATAAATTCTAATTTACCGCTATATTTACAACTTGACGGAAAACAAGTTGACGTAATTGGTGGAGAAGGAATTATGATAAATCAACCGCTAACTGAGGATTTTGCTAATGAATAAAGATTTAGAATATTACTTAAACTTAGACTGGACATTAATCGAAGGTACAGACCTTGATTTTAATGGTAATCCGTACTGGTATATAGAAATTAAAGAAATTCCTAGTTTTGCCTTTTGTGCAAAAACAATTGAAAAAGCTAGAGAAAATTATAAAAATCAATTAAAGCTACAATTAATGTTGATGCTAGAAGATGGCGATGAAATTCCAGAACCAGGAGAAGATGAAGATGATATCGACTGGGAAAGCATGTGTCCAGGTGGTTAATTTATAAATGCGTAGATTTTTAGAAAAATTTACTTCACATTCAATATTGATATTTGTTTCTATTTTATCAATATTTCCTTTTATATGGTTAATTTCAACTTCATTAAAAGGAGCTAGTGAAAATATTTTTGCTTATCCGCCAACAATTATTCCAACTGATTTTACATTAGAAAATTATGTTGGAGTGTGGAAAAAAGTAGATTTTATGGCTTATTTCTGGAATAGCATGATTGTTGCAGGGTTTACTGTATTATTGAATTTAATTTTATCTTCATTAGCGGCATATCCTTTGGCAAGAATGAATTTTGCAGGGAAAAAAGTTGCATTTTTCGCAATCTTAGCGACAATCATGGTTCCATTTCAAGCGATTATGTTGCCTGTTTATTTAATCACAATCAAATTAAATTTAATGGATTCTGTCAATAACTTTATGGGTTATATTGGCCTGGTAATGCCGTTTGCAGTTAGCGCGTTCGGTATATTTCTAATGCGTCAAGCGTTTATGACAATTCCAAAAGAAATGGAAGAAGCTGCAATAGTTGACGGTTGTAATGTATTTCAAGTTTTTTGGAAAGTTTTATTACCAATGGTGAAACCTTCGTTGGCAGTATTGGCAATATTTACGTTTATTGGTTCTTGGGGTGAATTTTTATGGCCGAGTATCGTCTTAACAAAAGAATCTATGTACACGCTTCCTGTTGGGGTAAATAACTTGCAGGGTATGTTTAGTTCAAACTGGAGATTTATCGCCGCAGGCTCTATTTTATCTACAATTCCAATATTGATTTTCTTTTTAGCCATGCAAAAATATTTTATATCTGGTGAAAATGAAGGTGCAGTTAAAGGATAATTTTAGTAGTTTTTATAAAATTTCAATAAAAGATGAAGAACATGTAGTGGCGCGGATTTTGACCAAAATCCGCGCCTTGACTATATAAAAAATATTTTTCTTAACAAAACTTAACAAAACCCGAAGAACATGGCAATTATTGAATTTCGAATTACTT
>CAKUXD010000031.1 GCA_934699705.1 uncultured Candidatus Melainabacteria bacterium | reverse complement strand
TACTGCAAACTATAATGTGGTTTTTGTACGATTTATAATCTTAAATATCTCTCGTACTTATATAAAGAAATTTTTTCTCAAAAAATTGCCTTTTTAGAAAAGCACTAGTTTACATTTCTTAATAATTATAATGTAAACTAGGTTAATATTCTATTTACAACTTGTTTTACCGCTCCAACTTAATTCATCATAACATTTCAAATAATCCATGTTACCGTTAATAATAACCCAAGATGTACAATAATAACTACCATTACCGCCATAACAAGGCATATCATCGATATGGTCGATAATCCTACTTTCTGTATCACTAGGTAAAATACCTTGTTCTGTTATTATAAAATTAAAGTTATCATAACCTGGAGCATTTTTCCCTTTATTTGGACCATCTATATCAACATCAATTTCTCCATAAAATTTTGCATTTGGATATTCGTTAACAGGCGTACCTTCATTAGCACCCCAAATAGCTACACTAGCTCCATCAGCCAATACAAAATGTTCATCATCAATTTTTTTTGATATTTTCATAAATTCTGTTATACGATCAGCAACACGAATAAGTACGGTATCAGAATCATTTTGGGGAATACCAGTAAACCATTCATCAATAGGACCATAAACCGCAGTTGCGCGACCAAAAGCGTCTTCTAGGTTTGAATAAATCTTTTTTAATTTTGCAACTTTTTCTCTGTCGCCTGTCGATTGGTTTAAGTTTGGAATAGTCAACGCCGCAACTACGCCAATAATGCCCATTACGACAAGGGTTTCAGCAAGAGTAAAAGCGATAGTTTTTACTAGTGAGTTGTGAGCAGTGAGTGGTGAGTCGACTTTATTGTCATTGCGAATGACAACGCTAGTGAAATGAGCAACTTGTCCGAGTGAAGCAATAATCAAAGACAGTTGTCTTTTGTGAATGGTTAGTGGTGAATCGGCTTTGTTGTCATTTGCTTGTTTATTATTCACAAGCGACAATTCACAACACTTCTTTTTTAAACTCTCAAAAAACTTTTTTATTAAATATGGGAAAGTAGCATTACAACTAGGTTTTACCCCCCCCCCCATGACAAAAACCAGTATTCATAACGTTTTTCATACTATTCTCCTTGTTTTTTGCAGGTATAACATATTTCATTATTTTTTTCTACTATAAAACGCTTTTCTGTGTTCTTCAATACGCCTTTGTTTATAGCCATAACAAGCATAAATTAAAACACCACAGATTAACCACGCTATAAACCACGCTGAAGATGTTTTTAACGAACCCATTGAGTAGAACATTAAACTACCACTCATCAAAATTCCCAAAATTGGAAATAAAGGAACAAACGGAACTTTAAATGCTCTTGGAGTATCTGGTTCTGTTTTTCTTAAAATAATAATCGCAGCACATACAATAATAAAAGTTAAGAAAGTACCAAAATTACATAATTCTGCTGAAACTTTTAAATCTAAGAAGAATGAACCAATAATAACAACAAAAGCTGCCAACCAAGTTAAAACATAAGGTGTTCTGTTGTGTCTATGAACTCTGCGCAATCCTTTTGGAATAAATTTATCTCTACTAATTGCATACAAAATTCTTGTTGCACCCAATTGATAAACAAGCAAAACTGAGGTTAAACCTGCCAACGCCCCGACAGAAATAAATCCTGCGAACTTATCATGACCAACAAGTCGCATAGCTGCCGCAATAGGAGCTTGAATATCAATATTTTGATAATTAACCATACCCGTCAAAACTAACGCTACTGCAACATATAAAGTTGTACATAATATTAATGTGCCTAAAATACCAATTGGTAAATCTCTTTGTGGATTTTTTGTTTCCTCTGCCGTAGTAGAAATAGCGTCAAAGCCGATATATGCAAAGAAAATTATAAATGCACCCATAAATACACCTTCAAAACCATTTGGCGCAAATGGAGTCCAGTTTTCTGGTTTTATATAAAAAGCTCCAACTACAACAAATGAGATTATTATAAATAGATTAACAAATACCATTATTGTTGCAAATTTCGTAGATTCCTTAACACCCTTTATTAAGAGTATAGTCAATATTAAAACAATTAAAATCGCTGGAATATTAATTGAAACAGGTATAACTCCAAACAAATAAGGCATCACATCATGCGGATTTAAGCCTGATTTTGAACAAATTGCCAAAGAACTTCTATAATCATTTACCAGCCAAATCGGAGGATTAACCAACCAATTCGGAAGAACATGTTCAAAACCTTTTAATAATTGCATAAAATAACCAGTCCATGCACTTGCAACAGTGATATTACTGATTAAATATTCCAACATCAAAATCCAGCCAACCATCCAGGCCATAAATTCGCCCATCGTCGCATAAGTATAAGTATATGCACTACCTGCAACAGGAATCATTGACGCAAATTCACTGTAACAAAGAGCTGAAAAAATACAAGCAATTGCCGCTATTACCATTGAAACAGTAAGCGAAGGACCAGCTGCAACTCCACCATCACCACCTTGAGCGGCAATTCCGATGATTGTAAAAATGCCTGTTCCAACAACTGCGCCTATGCCTAAAATAATTAAATCAAAAGCATTTAATGTTTTTTTCAACTCAGAATGTTTACTTGCAGAAATTAATTCTTCAGTGCTTTTTTTAGTCAACATCTGCTTGAACAAGGTCTTAATTTTATTTGTTTTATTATTACTTGCCGAGTTATTGTCCATTCTCTAATTCTTTCAATCTAGTTTTTTCGATAGCTTTCAATTTAATTTCTAATCTTTTAGCTTCTTTTTTACGGTTTTTCTTATATCCATAGTGGAAGTAAATTAAAGCTCCAACACCTAACCATAATGGGAATAATACAGCTGATGTTGTAAGAGTTCTTAATGAAAATATCATTAAACCTCCACAACATAAAACACCTAATAAAGGAAACAAAGGTGAAAATGGGACTTTAAATGGTCTATGTCTATTTGGTTCAAGTTTTCTCAATATTAAAACTGCAACACAGATTATAATAAATGATGTAAACGTACCAAAATTACATAATTCCGCCGCTACATTCAAATCTAAACCTAAAACACAAAATATTGAAATAATTGATACAAAATAAGTTATAATATTTGGTGTTCTTGTTTTTCGGTGTAATTTTCTAAATATCGGTGGTAAAAAATTATCACGACTCATTGCGTATAAAATACGTGTACTAGCCATTAATAATACTAATAAAACTGAAGTTAGACCTGCAATAGAACCAACTGAAATAAATCCTGCAACCCAGTCTTGATGAACCATTGTCATAACGTAAGCCATTGGAGCTTTCAAAAATTCTTGCGGAATTACAACTCCACTAGTTGGTTGCATACCAGTTAAAACTAAAGCTACAAGCACATAAACAATAGTTGTAACAAGCAAAGAACCAATAATACCTATTGGTAAATCTCTTTGTGGATTTTTACACTCCTCTGCGGTAGTTGCAAGAGCATCAAAACCGATGTATGCAAAGAAAATTATAAATGCACCCATGAATATCCCTTCAAATCCATTAGGCGCAAACGGCACCCAATTTGCAGGTTTTACATAAAATGCACCTACTAAAATAAACAAGGCGATTACTGAAAGTTTTATTACAACCATAACGGTAGCCATTATAGTTGAATCTTTTGTACCACGTTTTAATACCCACGTAATAAACAAAATAATAAATATTGCAGGTACATTTATACAAATTGGAATACCAAAAATTGTTGGTATAGCTTCCTTCATTGCATTACAACAATCAGCCTGAGCCATAACAGTTCTGTAATCAGAAACAAGCCACAACGGTGGATTTGTAAGCCAACTTGGTAAAACCCCTTGAAATCCTTTTAAAAACTGTACAACATGATTTGACCAAGCACAAGAAACAGCAATAAATCCTAAACCATACTCAAGCATCAAAATCCAGCCAACCATCCAAGCCATAAATTCGCCCAATGTTGCAAAAGTATAAATATAAGCACCACCTGCAACTGGTAACATTGTTGCAAATTCACAATAACAAAGAGCGGAAAAAACACAGGCAATTGCTGCAATCACCATTGATACAAGAAGTGCAGGACCAGCCCCAACACTTTCAGGACCTCCAGCAGCTGCAATACCCACAACTGCAAAAATTCCTGAACCAATAATTGCACCAACACCCAAAATTACCAAGTCAAAAGCTGTAAGCGTTTTCTTTAAACCGTTACGCTTTGCATCTTTCAACATTTCATCTGTTTTTTTACGTCTTAATAAATTACTTAAACCAGCTTTGGTAAAATCAATTCTAAATTCTCTTTTTGTTGCCATTTCTTTCTTTCGTATCTCTAATCCTTACAAAGAGGGAATCCCATTTTTTCTCTTTGAATTACATATAATTTAGCTACTTTCGAAGCCATCGTTCTAATACGGTTTATAAAATTATTACGTTCATCTTTACTAATTACACCTCTTGCATCAAGAAGGTTAAAAGTATGAGAACATTTTAAAACGTAGTCATAAGCAGGTAAAACAAGCTCATTTTCTACACAATTATCAACTTCTGATTGAAACAAATCAAACATTTTGAATAAAGACTCAGTATTTGAAACTTCAAAATTATATTTTGATTGCTCTACTTCATTTTGCATGAAGATTTCGCCGTAATTATATTTTTCATTCCATTTAATATCTTTGAAATGTTGAACATTTTGCAAATACATAGCAATACGTTCTACACCATAAGTCAATTCTAAAGCGACTGGTTTAACTTCTAATCCGCCAACTTGTTGGAAATATGTGAACTGAGTAATTTCCATACCATCAAGCCAAACTTCCCAACCTACGCCAGCTGCACCTAAAGTCGGTGATTCCCAGTTATCTTCAACAAAACGAACATCGTGTTTAGTTAAATCAATACCTATTGCTTCAAGAGATTTTAAATATAATTCCTGAGCATCGTCAGGAGTAGGCTTCATTATGACCTGAAATTGGTAATAATGCCCCAATCTATTAGGATTTTCGCCATATCTTGCATCAGTTGGTCGTCTACAAGGTTCAACCATCGCAGTATGCCAAGGTTCTGGCCCTAATGCTTTCAAAAACGTTGCAGGATTCATGGTTGATGCTCCCTTTTCTATATCGTAAGGCTGTTGAACAATACAACCCTGATCAGCCCAATATTTTTGTAAATTAAATATTAATTCTTGAAAATTTAATGCCATTTTATTTCCGACTTTCCAACTATATAACTTTAGTTCATTATAGCCTAAAGGCATGCCAAAAATCAAGTTAAAATATTGAATTATTAAAATATTTGAAATATAATAACTTCGTAAAACTAGCAGGGATAAAAAAAATGGCAGATAAAATAATTATTTTTTCAGGGAAACAGTATTCTGGCAAAGACACTTTAGCTAAAATTTTATTAGAAAACATGCCCGAATATCACAGATGCGCAATGGGCGACATAATTAAACTTGAATACGGACGCCAACACAATTTAACTTACGAAGAAATTGAAAAAAACAAAGCGCAATACAGACAAGGTTTAATAGATTTAGGCAATTGGGGCAGAAGTCAAAGTGATGATTACTGGTTAAAAAAAATCATTGCAGAAGACGGAAATATTATGGTAACTGACGTTAGAGTACCTTTTGAATATGAAACCTTCAAACATGCTGGCGCTGTGGCAATTAGAATTGAATGTCCCCGAGAAATTAGAGCTACAAGAGGTGAATTAATCGGAGAAAATGATATTACAGAAACAGGTCTTGATAACATCACTAACTGGGATTATGTAATTCAAAATGACTCTAGCTATGAAGAATTAAAGGAAAAAGCATTTAAATTAATAAAGGAATTAAGATAATGATGAAGTATTTTAGAGGTTCGTTTTTAGTAACTATTTTAGGGATAATCGCAGCCTACTTTTGGGGCGAACACGTTCATAACGGCTCAGGATTGTTGTGTGTATTTATTGCGTTAATTTTAGGTATTTTGGAAGTTAGTTTATCGTTTGATAACGCAGTTGTTAATGCCTTAAAACTCGAAAAAATGGAACACGTTTGGCAACATAGATTTTTAACCTGGGGGATTTTAATTGCCGTATTTGGAATGAGATTTTTATTCCCACTATTGGTTGTAGGTATATTTGCAAAATTAAATATCTTAACTGTCGCTAAAATAGCTCTTACAGACTCTCAACAATACGCTCATTATTTACACTTAACTCACGCACCAATCGTATCTTTCGGCGGTGCTTTCCTATTAATGTTATTTATGAACTATTTCTTTAATTGCGAAAAAAATGTTCATTGGATAAAAGGCATTGAACCATGTTGCTCTCATTTAGGTAACATCAAAGGCTTTGAAACAGTTATAACCTTAACGGCTGTTTTAATAACTCAACACTTTATTGTCCCTGAATTTAAAGCATCAGTTCTTTTTTCAGGTGTAGTCGGGGTTATAACATATTTACTAATTGACGGAATTACACATTGGTTAGAAAAACACGAGCAAAAACGTGCGCTTGAACTAGCACAATGCGCAAAAGGTGGCGGACTTGTTGCTTTCTTATATTTAGAATTAATTGATGCGTCTTTCTCTCTTGACGGTGTACTTGGCGCTTTTGCATTAAGTCAGGATATTTTAATTATCACAATTGGTTTATCTATCGGCGCAATGTTTGTTCGTTCGCTTACTATAATGCTTGTTGAAAAGAAAACGCTTGACCAATATATATATTTAGAACATGGCGCGCACTGGGCAATTGGAGCTTTAGCCATAATAATGTTCATTTCAACCTGTGTTGAAGTCCCAGAAGTTGTAACTGGCTTGCTTGGATTAGCATTTATTCTTGCGTCTTTATTTTCATCATTTGCCTACAATAAAAGGAATAAAGCTAATGAAAATTAGTTTTATTGTAACGTCTTACAATTACGCCAGATATATTGAAGAAACTATTGCCAGTATTCAAAATCAAACCTATAAAAACTTTGAAATAATTGTTGTTGATGATTTTTCAAAAGATAACTCAGTTGCAATTTTAGAAAATCTTCCTAATATAAAATTAATAAAACATACCACAAATAAAGGTCAATTAGCATCAATTTTAACAGGCTTAGAACAAGCTAACGGTGAATTTATATCCATAATAGATTCCGACGACACAATTAAACCTGAATATGCAGAAATATTAATTAAATGTTTAAACGAAAATGACGTCGGACTTGTAACCTGCAACGCAAAAGAAGATAAAATCTTAACCCCGAAAACTAACAGTTTTGGCGGTTGGTGGTGGACTCCGATGAGTTGTGGCATGATTAAACGCGAATATTTAACATGTTTGCAATCATACACAAATACTGAATTATGGCGAATATGTCCAGACAAATTCATTTTCAACCTGGTTCATCTGCAAGCTAATTCCATGATAATTTCAAAAAAATTAGTTAATAAAAGAGAACACAACCTTAATGCTGGCAAAATAAAAGGTCGTTTTTTAATAAATTTACAAAATAATTTTATCATTAGACACGAAGCCTTAAAACTAATATCCGACCACACTTTAAGGCAAATCATTATCAAATCTTATCCTCATATTTTCACCCAAATTATGAACTTTTGTAACAAACATACTTCAAAACTCTAAAGATTTGATTTCTACAATCCGATATAAAAGGTATGAGAGATATGTAACAGAATAAATAAAGGAGTGTAGATTATGAGAAAAACAAATTACGAAAGATTCCATAAAGCATTAGAAGAACAAAAAACTTTAAATTTCATTAACTTGAAAAAAGATATTGAAACAATTAAATCTTTTATAGAAAAGACTTTAGAAACAGCATTAGAGTCTTCACAAACAGTTATTGAACGTGATTATCATGTATCATCACTTTAGTTAGCAAACAAAAGCTATTAGATTAGGGGAAATTGACGTATCTACCTATATGTCAATACAGATTACAAAAAACCGTTGAACTCATTGGGTTCAGCGGTTTTTTAGTTTATATTTATATAAATTATTATACTAAGCCATATTGTCTTGAAAATTGTTCTAACAATGCACTATCAGTTACACAAGGTTGTTGATACATAAATGGATTTGTTTGATTTGAGGTTGTTGCTTGTTGAGTTGAAGGAGTTTGAGTCATTGTTGAAATAGAATTGCCTGATTGTAAAGCTTGTAAACTTGTAAATGCAATTTGTGAATCTTTATCGCTTACACCTTCTTGATTTAATCTATCAGAAGCAGCACCAACAACTTGATTTAAAACGTTATTATCAATTTGAGCTTGTTGTGCCAATTGTTTAGCTTGACGTTCTTGAGCAAGAACTAATTCATCTTTACCAACAATTTTTTCAGCACCTTTTTTAGCAAGTTTGCTACCAATAGTACCACCTAGTAATGAACAAATAGTACCAATAGCTGCACCTACAACAGCACCAACTGCAGTACCAGCCCCAGGGATAACTGAACCAATAGCAGCACCTAATTTAGTACCTAACGCAGCACCAGCTACCCAACCACCAACAGAGGCACAAGTTTTAACAGCGGATTTACCAATTTGTTTCATGCCAGCTTTAACGCCTAATTGTTTAAATGTTGGAACTACATTTGTAATTGTTTCAGTAGCACCTTCAATAACTAACATTGCAGGGCCACCTTGAGTTTTAAATGTATTCCAGCAAGCACTTCCTACTTTACTACCAGCTGCGGCTGTATTAATAGCAGCAGATGCTTTGTTTATACCAAAGAAGTTTTTAACTTTACCCCATAAACCTGTTGCAGAAGTTGCAGCTTCTTTAGCAGCGGCAGCATTTGCCTGACATAACAATTGATTTGCAGTTGTATAAGCGTGCTTTGAGCCAGTTTGACCTAAAGTTTCAGCTGCGATTTGAGCTTGTTTAAATAAATTTTGAGTTGATTTTGACATTGTAGCTAATTTTTCTGCAGATGGAATAGCAGCCAATAATTCAGCAGAAGAAGTTGCATTTGCTACTGCCCCGATACCTTTTGTAAAGGTATCTTGAGTTTTATATAAATTTGATAATTGTCTAGCAGTTTCTGTTTGCGCTTTAATAGCACCTGCATAATTACCTTTATTATTTCGTAACCATTGAACACCTTGAACAGCCAAGTTACCTGCGCAACCTGCCATCAAATCAGAACCATTAAGAGTTGGTTGATGAGTAATAGCAACACCTGTCGCATATTTTGTTAAATTTTCGATATCTTTTGGCGAAAAGTAGTATGTATTACCTGTAAAACTAGGATTGTAATTTACGTTACCTGTCATCTAAAAATCCTCTAATATATCTCGTAATTATATAAAGTATTTTTAGACGAAAAAATTGACTTTTTTAGTAAAATAAATCCCTAATTTTGTTTACAATTGTTTACAAATTCTTCAATTTTAGTAACCATAACCTTTTCAAAGCGTTCACATTCGTCTTGTGTTTTAGCTTCAAAACGTAATGTAAACACAGGTTCAGTATTACTTTGACGAACTAAGGCAAAACCGCCATCAAAAACAATTCTCATACCATCAATTGTAATAATATCTTTGATTTTTGAGCCAAACATATCTGGATTTTCTTTAACATAAGTTTCAAATTCTGCCAAAACTTGTTTTTTGAATTGATTTTCGCAAGATAAACGAACTTCATGCGAAGAAAACACTTTACTGAAAGGCTCTAACAAGTTTTCAATTTTGAAAGATGGATTAATTTTCTTTTGTTTTGCAACTATTTCGATAATTCTACAACCTGCATAAACTGCATCATCAAAACCATAATATCTATCTTTAAAGAACGTATGACCACTCATTTCTCCAGCAAGAACTGCATTTGTTTCCTTCATTTTCGCCTTAATATAACCATGACCAGTCTTACACATAATTGCTTCTGCGCCTAATTTATTGATTGTATCAAATAAAACCTGAGAACATTTTACTTCCGAAACCACAACTGGCTTAACGCCAGAATCTTTGTATCTTTCAATAACGTCAAGAGCATAAATTAAAAGTAATTTATCACCAGTCATAGAATTTCCAGTTGAATCAATTACACCAATTCTGTCGCTATCACCATCAAAAGCTATACCAAAATCAGCTTTATTGTCCACAACAGCTTTTTTAATATCGTTTAAAGTCTTTTCATCGCTTGGATTTGGGTGATGGTTAGGAAATCTTCCGTCAGGATTTGAATATAATTCAACGACTTCGCAACCTAAAGAACGATATAAAGAAGGTGCAACCACGCCACCAGTACCATTTGCGCTATCAACTACAACCTTAACGCCTTCACCAATGCGACCAAAATTTAACTTCATAACTTCAATATAATCTGGGATTAAGTCATATTCTGCAACTTTTCCAAATGTATGAGAAAGTAAAGACTCTTTGCTAACTTCAGCCACGATTTTTAACAAATCTTGAATAGCTTGTTCACCTAAAATTTGTCCGTTATGAGTCATTTTTAAACCATTATATTGGCTTGGATTATGACTTGCAGTTACAATTAAAGCTCCATCAATATCTTCACCCTCTGTAATATTAGCATTAACGCCAACGACATCAGAATAATAACCAATAGGAGTAGGTGCTAGACCTAAATCCACAATATTTGCACCAGCTGAAGTTACACCTTGAATTAAGGCTTTAGCAAGTGCAGGAGAATGTTTTCTGGCATCTCTGCAAACTGTAATCCATAAATCTTTTGCTTCTTTACCAGATTTTTCTGAAATATATCTTACGTAAGATTTACCAACAAAGAAATATAATTCTTCAGTTACATCTTGTCCATAAATCCCTCTAATATCATTTTTACCGAATGCGCTATCCCATTTAGTTATCATTTTTTAAATTTCCTCCATTTTTTATATATAATATTATCATAAAATATTTTAGTCATGGGATTATGAGTAAAAACGTAGCGAAAACTTTTAATAATCAAAATATCGCGGGATATTTATTTATCTTACCTGCGCTTGTTGGAACTTTTATTTTCATAGTTATTCCAATTTTCTGTTCGTTTGGTTTAAGTTTTACAAAATGGGATTTACTAAATGAAATAAAATTTGTCGGTTTAAGTAATTACAAAGCGATATTTACAGAAGAAGTATTTATAAAAATTCTGATAAACACCTTTGTATATGCAATAGCGACAACTATTTTTGGAGTATTAATACCGCTTATTACTGCGTGCATATTAAATTCAAAAATTAGAGGTAGTGAATTTTTTAAAACCGCATACTTTTTACCATTTGTAACTCCAATGATAGTTATAGGCATAATTTGGGAGTGGATTTTTGACCCTAATATTGGATTTTTAAATCAACTTTTAAATTTACACATTAATTGGTTGTATGACACAAACTTCGCAATGCCAGCATTAATCATTGTTTCTGTCTGGAAACTTATTGGTTACAATATGATTATATTTTTATCTGGTTTAAGCACAATGAACAACGACTTACTGGAAGCGGCTAAAATTGACGGTGCAAGTGCAATTCAGACCTTCAAATATGTTTCCATACCCTTACTCTCACCAACCATATTTTTTGTAGTAATCATTACCGCAATAAGCTCTTTTCAGGTTTTTGATTTAATATACGTTATGACACAGGGTGGACCGTTAGATAGCACGAATGTTTTAGTTTACTCTATCTACAAAAACGCCTTTGAATATTTTAATGTAGGGAAAGCAAGCGCTTTAGCTTACGTTTTATTTGGAATAATCTTAGTATTAACACTATTTCAATGGCATATCAGAAAAAAAGTTGTATATCTGGAGAATGAATAATATGAAAAAAATATTTTTAATCATAACTTTATTGATTGGAAATCTTGCATTTGCAACAGAAGTAACCATATTACACACAAGCGATGTTCATGGAAGAATTTCACCTGTTGAGTACAAGGGGGTTAAAAATACAGGCGGACTTTCTCGTAGAGTAACTTTTTTTAACGAAATTCGTGAAAATAACAAACATGTTCTGATTCTTGATAGTGGAGATTACTCTCAAGGTTCGATTTATTACAGAATTTACTTTGGCAAAGCCTCTGCAAGACTTTTACCTTATGCAAAATATGACGCAATTGCTCTTGGAAACCACGAATTTGATAACGGAGAACAAGTTTTAAAAAATATTGTTAAAAAATCAAAAACGCAATACATATCTTCAAATGTCCATTTCAAAAATGCTTATTTAAAAAACGCCGTAAAACCATATATTATAAAGGAAATTGACGGCGAAAGATATTTAATAATCGGTGCAACAACATCTAGCCTTGCAAATTTATCTAACACAAGCTACGTAACGGTTACAAACCCTATTGACGAGATTAAAAACATTATCAATAAAGTTCCTTACGACTACTTGATAATACTTTCACATTGCGGACTTGACGAGGACAAGAAAATTGCAAAAGCCATACCTGAAATCGACTTAATTTTAGGCGGACATAACCACTATTTCTTCAATACTCCAACCTATGTAAACAACACACCAATAGTACAAGACGGAGAATTTGGAGCAAGAGTTGGCATTATTAAATTCGACAAAAAATTAAAACATTATATGTACAAAAACATCACTCCAGAACTTCAGTCAAATAAAAAAATTGACGAGGAAATTAAACAACTTGATAATCACTTAAAAACAGTAACAGAAAAAATTGTAGCAAAAACAGATATAACACTTATTGGAAACCAATACACGATTGAACACACTCAGACAAATTTAGGTAAATTAGTCCTAATCTCAATGTCAAAAGCCTTTTCAGAATACGATGGAGTGATTACAAACGCAGGTTCTATAAGAATAAACCGAAATCTAAAAGGAAATATAACTTATGCAGATGTTCTTGAAATATTACCATTTGACAACAATATTGTTTTAGTTGAAATTCAGGGAAAATACTTAAAAGAAATTCTACAACAAGGGCAAACGACAAATAGAAGATATTTGCAATATTACGTAAAAGATAAAAACATAGACGATAATAAAATGTACAAAATTATTACAAATTCTTATATTGCAAGCGGTAAAGACGGATATGAAACCTTCAAACAAGGAAATGTAATAAAAAAATCAAATATTCCGCCAACAAAACTATTAGAAAAAACATTAACTGAACTAAAAATTATAACCAACGAAAATTTAGTATTTTAAAAGTATTAAAAAAACTTAAAAATGTTTATTTTAGTAGATATTTGTAATATAATGAATTGTAGATAATTAATTTATTCAAGGGTAGTTGAAAAGTGGAAAAAGAGAAATATCATTTTATTGCAATTGGCGGAATTGGAATGAGCGGACTTGCAAAATACTTATTACAAGAAGGTTATGAAGTTTCAGGCTCAGACATTAACGATAGTAAATACATAGACGAAATTAGAAATTTAGGTGCAAAAGTTTATATTGGACACGACGAAAGCAATGTACCCGAAAACTGTATTGTCGTTGCAAGTTCAGCAATTAAAGACTCAAACCCTGAAATTCAAAAAGCCAAAAGATTAGGTTTACCAATCTTGCACCGCTCTGATATTTTAAAAACTCTTTCTGAACGCTCAAAATGCTTCATTGGCTATGCTGGAACACATGGAAAGACAACTACAAGCGGTCTTTCTGCTTACGTAATGGAAAAAGCTAACCTAGAACCATCTTACGTTGTTGGCGGAATAATTCCAGAGATTCACACTAATGCGAACTACAAATCAGACAAATATTTTATCGCAGAACTTGATGAAAGCGATGGTACAGTCGTTAAATACAATCCTAAAATTTTAGTTATAAACAATTTAGAAGCTGACCATTTGGATTATTACAAAAACGGCTTAGACTCACTGGTAGAAACTTTTGAACAACTATTGGCAAAATTAAATGATAACCAAAAAGTCTTAATAAACAATGATTCAGAAGGTAATTTAAAACTTAAAGGGCATAATTTTATAACCTTTGGATTAAATGAAGCAGATTATTTGGCTAAAAATATTGAACTAACTCCAACAGGAAGTTCATTTGATATTTATTATAAAGGTGAATTTTTAACTTCACTAAAAATTAAATTATTAGGAAAACACAATGTATCAAACGCTTTAGGCGTTTTTGCAAGCCTGCATCAAGCTGGAATTGACATTGAAAAAGTTGTAAAACATTTTGCGACTTTTACTGGCATGGGCAGACGTTTTCAACTTATTGGAGAAGTAAATGACGCTGTAATTTACGACGATTATGCACACCACCCAACAGAAATTAAGGCTACTCTTTCTGCCTTAACAGAATTTCCTGACAAAAATGTAATCGCAGTATTTCAACCTCACAGATACACTCGTTTAAAATCCTTATGGAACGATTTTATAAATGCGTTTGAAAATGTACCTCGCGTAATAGTAACAGATATTTATTCTGCATCAGAAGACCCGCTCGAAGGAATTTCATCAGAAAATTTCATAAAAGACTTAAAAAAACATTGCCAAAATAGCGAATATATTTCTGGTTCAATGCAGGAAATTGCAGAGAAAATATATCCACAACTAAAGAAAAATGATATTTTAGTTGGACTGGGAGCTGGAACTATAACAGAACTTGGCAAAGAGCTTTTGAAACTTGCGGGTAAATAGATATGACAATTGAAGTTAAGGAAAATTTTGACGCAAAGAATTTAACTTCTTTTAAAGTTAGCGGTTCAATTGAACGCGCTTATTTTCCGACTTCAGTTGAAGAATTAACCGAATTATTATTAACCCTTGAAAATCCTTTAGTTGTTGGGAATTGCTCAAATATATTAATCTCAACAGAAGGATATAAAGGCGATATTGTATTCACAACAAAATGCAAAGATATAATTTTTAATGGTAAAAAAGTTTACGCTGAATGTGGCGTAAAAGGTCCTATGGCATCAAAATTAGCTTTAGAAAATAATTTAAGCGGTTGGGAATTTATGATTGGTTTCCCTGGTTCTATTGGTGGCGAAATTTATATGAATGCATCAGCTAAAGAACAATCCATCAGCGACCACTTAATAAATGCTAAGATTTTTGATTTAGATAAAAAAGAAGTTTTAACACTTTCTAAAAAACAACTTGAATTTAATTACAGAAGTTCAATTTGCCAAAGAAAAAATTACATCATATTATCGGCAGAATTTGAGTTAGAACCTAAATCTTACAACGAAATAAAAGAAAGAATGGATAAAAATTTAGCCTTCAGAAAAAATCATCAACCCTCACTGGCTCAACCAAACTGCGGAAGCGTGTTTAGAAATCCCGAAGGAAATTCTGCAGGAAAACTACTTGATAGCATTGGTGCAAAAGAACTTACAGTTGGTGGAGCAAAGGTTTGGGAAAATCACGCTAATTTTATAATCAATCACAACAATGCAACATCAACAGATATTCTAAATTTAATGTTATTGATGTACAATAAAGTAAAAGAAGTTTATTCAATAGACTTAAAACCAGAATTAATTTATATAGGCAATAAATCAAAAAAAGAGGCAGAAATATGGAAAATATTAAAGCAAAAATAAGCAAAGATACTAAAATTGGCGTACTTTGCGGTGGTATGTCATCAGAAAAAGATGTTTCAATGCGTTCTGGCAAAAACTGTTTTGAAGCTCTAAAAAGACTTGGATATAAAAATGCAGAATTAGTTGTTGTTGATGAAAACATCGCCCAAACGCTTAAAGATAAAAAAATTGAAATTGCATATATTGCACTTCATGGTAAATATGGCGAAGACGGTTGTATTCAAGGGTTGTTGGAAATTTTAAAAATTCCATACACAGGTTGCGGTGTTATGGCATCTTCAATTTGCATGAATAAAGAATATACAAAAAGAATTCTTGCAACTTGCCCTGAAATTCCACTTATCAAATCAACTTTTGTTAAAAAAGGCGAAAATATACAAACAAAAGTTGCTAATTTGCGATATCCATTAATCACAAAGCCAGTATGTGAAGGCTCAAGTTTTGGAATGACAAAAGTTAATAAACCAGAAGAACTTGAAAAAGCCTATGCAGAAGCAGTTAAATTCAATAATGACGTGTTAATTGAAGAATTTATTGACGGATATTTTGTAACAGTTGGCGTATTAGAAAATGAAAATAATACCTTCGCTACTGAAATTTTGGAAATACGTACAAAAACTGAATGGTACGATTTTGATGCAAAATACACAAAAGGATTATCTGAATTTATTTTACCAGCAAATTTAAGTGCCGAAGCGACATCACATATTAAGGATTTAGCAGTAAAATCACATATTACAGCTGGTTGTAGCGGAGTTTCAAGAGTCGATTTTATGATAAAAGACGAACAACCATACTTCCTTGAAATTAACACAAGCCCTGGAATGACTGATACGAGCGATTTACCAGCCCAATCTAAAGTGATGGGAATTGATTATGATACACTTGTTCTACTTATTCTAAACAGTGCAGGATTAAATAAATAATGAGCAATGAAAACGAAAATGAAAATGAAAACGAAGAATTTGAATATGATGAAACTCATATAAAAACTCGTATAAGACGCCTAAAACAAGAACGTAGCGTACGCAGATCAAATATGTGGATGCGTAGGTTAAAAGTTTTATTGCGCTTTTTAACTATTCTTTTACTTATTTTTATTTGCTTTAAATTAATTAGAATGCGCCAATGGTATATGTCATCAAAAGCTTTCGATACAACAAATAGCCCTTATTTGGAAATAATTAACAACAAAATCGTTCCAGATTACTATATCTTAGCAGCTTTAAGAAAAAATGAAGTTCCTAAAGTTCCTATATATATGTTTGATACAGAACCAATAAAACAAAATCTTTTAAAACTTGACCCTATTGAAAATGTGTTCATCAGGCGTTTTTGGTTTCCTGCGCGCTTGCAGATTATAGTACAAGAACGCACGCCAACTATGACAATTGCACCTGATGAGAATGTTGAACCTATTGCATTTTTAACTAAAGGTGGAAAACTTATTGGTCGAGATTATTTGCCTTTAGATCCGTCTTTCAAAACCACAAAAATTTTAACATACGGGACAAAAGGCGATGATTACAGACATTGGGATAAACAAAGAATTGAAATATTAGAAAAAGTAATTAAAACGGTTAAAAGTGTATCAAAAGAGCCTTTAGACTTTATTGATTTAAGAAATCCAAAAGATACATATATTCAGATAAATGGTATCAAAATAAGAGTTGGAGAACTTGATGATACCTGCTTTGAGCGTATTACGAGATTACCATCAATTATGCCACAAGTAAAAACTCTTGATAAAAAGATTAAATACATAGATTTACGTTGGAAAAACGCAAGCTACATCAAATTAGACGAATAACGAGGTAAGATATGAACATAACAATAGCACAAATTAAATACAAACCTGCAAATTTTGAATATAATTTAGAACAAATAAAAAAACATTTTGAGAAAAATTCGGATTTAATGATTTATCCTGACGTTGAAGCTAATTCATTAAAATCTATGGACTTTGATAGCAATTACATTAAACAAAAAGACGAATTTTTCAAAAAAATCAGTACGAATTTACCAACGGATAGCGTAACATTAATCGGACAAACTTTAATAAAAAACAATAAAATTTATAACCTTACAAACGGCTATTTTGATTGTTGCGGTAAAAAAATATATGTATCAGACACTTATTCCGACGCGATAAATTGTGATATCTATATTTTATCGAAAAACAGTTATTACACAAAAGACTCTACAAAAAATTTAATCGAAAATATTGTTCCAAACTCAGATTTTATATATGTAGATGCAATTATGCTGGCCGATGAAAATGTTTATGCGGGCCAAAGTTTTGCAAAAAATAAAGACAACAAATTAGTTGCTCAATTTAATTTGCTCGAAGAACAAATTAAAACAATTAATTTTTCAAAATCTATAAAGCAAATAAAAACAATTCAAGAAGAAGAATTTTTCAAAATTTTAACCTTTGCAATTAAAGAATATTGTGAAATAACAGGTTTTAAACAAGTTCTACTAGGTTTATCTGGCGGTATTGATTCGGCTTTAGTTGCAGTTCTTGCCACAAGTGCAATTGGCGCAGAAAATGTTAATGCAATAATGCTTCCTAGCAAATTTTCAAGCGAAGGCAGTATTACGGATTCAGAAAAATTAGTTAAAAATCTTGGGATAAAAGTAGAAACAATACCAATTAAGCCACTTTACGAAACATTTATGAAAGAAACACAAAACGAAGACAAGTTAGATTTAGCGCAAGAAAACCTTCAATCAAGACTTCGTGGCATAATTTTAATGTTTGCATCAAACAGAAAAAATTATTTACTTCTTTCAACAGGCAATAAATCTGAGGTTGCTTGTGGTTATGGCACTTTATATGGTGATATGTGCGGAGGCTTAAATCCTGTTGCCGATTTAACAAAAACCAATGTTTATAGACTTTCAAATTGGATAAATAGAGATGGCGAAGTTATTCCGCAAGAAATTATTAAAAAAGCACCTTCTGCTGAACTTCGACCAAACCAAAAAGATCAGGATTCACTTCCTGAATATGAAATTTTAGACAAAATCATTGAAGATTATATTGAAAATCAAAATTCTTATGAAGAATTAATTGAAAAATATTCAAAAACAACAGTTGATAAAACATTAAAACTAATTTACAGGGCGCAATTCAAACGTCATCAGGCTTGTCTTGGTATAAGACTATGCGAAAAATCCTTCTGTAATAATGTAAAACTACCAATTTTACAAGGAATATATTAAATAATCTTAAAGAAAAATTTGTAATTTTACGAATTAAGTATTACAATTATAACAACATAAAAAATAAGAAAAAGGGATATCACAAATATGAAAATACACATGCAAGTATTAATTGCACTAGGCTTAGGCTTAAAACGTAACTGGCACATATTCTTCGGTATAATTGCCGGCATAATTGTCGGAATACTTATGCATGGACACGAACACACAACTCTGTTCAACATTTTAACTTTTATAGGACAAGCGTTTATCAGATTAATTCAAATGGTTGTTATTCCACTTGTTGTTTCAGCCGTAATTATTGGTATTGCAAGCGTTGGAGATAACCGTCAACTTAGCAAGTTCGGAACAAAAATGGTTCTTTACTACGGTATTATCACAGTCATTGCGGTCGCAATTGGTATGACCTTAGCTTTAACAATAAAACCTGGAGTGGGTGCAACTCAATATATTGATTCACAAGCTGCAGTTGAAATTCAGCAACAAGTTGCAGCTACAATTGAACATCAAAGAGCCAATATTTTAAATATTATACTAGACTTTATGCCTAAAAACCCTATGGCATCACTTGCAACAGGTGATATGGTACCAATTTTATTATTTGTATTAATTTTTGCAATAGCATTAGCTAAAGTTGGTGAAATTAATCGACCAGTTGTAGCATTTTTCGAATCGGTATTTGCGGCGACAATGAAGGTTACAGACTGGATTATGTACCTTGCAGCTCCAGGGGTTTTTGCTCTAACTGCAACCTCAATTTCAAGTTTTGGAATTGACATTTTTTCAAGTATATCAAAATACGTATTTGTAATCATAATTGGACTAGCGCTTCAATTATTTGTGGTTTATCCAATATTTTTACACGTATTTTCAAAAGTTCCTGTACTTAAATTATATACCGCAATTACAGAAGCAATGATGGTTGCCTTTGGCACAGCAAGTTCTTCTGCAACATTACCTTTAACAATAGCTTGTTGTGAAAAACGAGGAATTTCTCATAAAATTTCAAGTTTTGTACTACCTTTAGGCGCAACACTTAACATGGACGGCACAGCTTTAGTTCAAACTGTCGCGGTAATATTTTTAGCACAAGCCTATGGAGCGCATTTAAGCCCATTTTTACTTTTGCAAATCGCAATTTTAACAATTATTGCATCAAGCACTTGCGCAGGTATTCCTGGAACTGGCTTAATCACAATTGTTCTAGTGCTTAACGGAATGGGATTAACGCCAGAACAGTTAATTTCTGGATTTGCATTGTTGTACACAATGGATAGATTAATTGAAATGGCGAGAACAATGCTTAACGTAACATCTGACGTTGTTGTTGCAGCAACAATTGCGGATAATGAAAACGAAATTAATTATGACCTGTTAAATAATCCAGAAGGCTATAATGACGTTATCTAAAAAAGAAATTGGCAAACTTGGCGAAGATTTGGCCTGTGAATTTTTAGAAAAAAATGGTTATAAAATTCTTGAGAGAAACAAAACTTTTTCTCGATTTTGTGAGATAGATATTATTGCACAATTCAAAAAAACGCTTATTTTTGCTGAGGTTAAGACACGCAAAACAAATAACTTTGGCGCACCACTTGAAGCAATTACAAAAACAAAATACAGCCATATCAAACAAGGAGCTTTAACTTACTTGGGCGAAAACTCAAAGAAATTTTCAAATTTCCGCATTGATGCAATTGGCATAACTCTTGAACCAAAAGTTGAAATAAAACATCTACAAAACATATAAGAGCTTCCGTGATTTATTTGTTCAACCATGAAATTACTCACACGACACCCTATCGAAAAACCGCAAGTGAAGAATAACATTATAGTTATTTTTTAAATTTAATGTCATGCTGTATTTATTTAAGTATGTCTTATCTTGTATGTAAAAAAAAATATTAAGAATGTTACAATAACACTAAATTTTGAAATTTGGCTCTGTAAAAAAACGTTTATATAATTACGGATGTTAATTAATGAGATAGGTATTTTGTAGATGAATATACAAAATTTGTTAAATATAAATTTTTCAGGCAATATTGAAGACAAAAAAGGTACTGACAGAAGACCTTATTTAGCGCCTCAAAAACCAGATACTTTTGAACGTACAACTGCGCCCAAAACAGAACCTAAAAAAGATACGGTTTTAAATAAAATTGCAAAAATGTACAGCAATGTTGTACCAATGGAACTTGATTCAGAAAGTACAAAAATTATAGAAGACGATAAACTTGATAAAGATAAAATTAAGTCTTTATCTAAAGATATGATGACAAGTAAGACTGAAACTTTGACTTTGGAAAGAGCGGCTTATGATGGAAAAAACAATTATATTCTAAGCACCACAAGCAGTGACGATAGCGAAAACATCAAGCTTTTAGATAAAGATTTGAATGTTTTAGAACAAGAAACAATTCACATAAAATATGATTCGGATGATAATCCTGTTTCTAAAAAGGTTATGACAACTGATTTTAGAACAAACACCTTCAATGAAACAAAATTTGAATACACACAGGAAGGTTATCCCGTGATGTCAGAAGCTGTAAAGATTAAACGTGATGCACAAAACAGATTAATAAGAAAAGAAACCTATGAAAAATCTGACGTCGAAGGTATGTATAACGTTAAATATGAATTTCCAAACGGAAAAACAAGACAGCTTTCTAAAGCAACAAAAGACAAAAATACAGGTGCAGTCTTAATCGAAAAAGATATGCGATCTTCTGATATGACAAGAACTCAATATCGTTACGAAGATGATCCTAACGGCAACAGAATTATAGATTATAAAATCACATCACCCGACGGCAAGGTGTTAATGAACCAATCTCAAACATTTGAAGTTTTAAATAAAAATACTTTCCGTTCATCAAGAAATAACAAATCATATCTAATTGAATTAGATAATAAAAACAAAATTCTAAAAGTTACTGACGAACAAAAGAAAAAAGGTACCACTGAAATTGATTTAAAAGACATGATTAAAGGTAAAAAAACAAACCTTATCAATCTTTTAAAGACAATCCCCGGTGATGAACTTATAAATTTAGATAAAAATGTCTTCAATATAAAAGAAGCCGATGATAAACTTTCGTCATATTGCCAAAGTGAAGCCGTTGAATTTGATGACGATGATCAGGAATACATGTACTCAACTATGTTGCTTGTACCGGAAGATGCGTTTGTATTCCTACATGAATTAGGTCACGCTACAGATATCGGCGGAAAACCGGTTGATGAATTAAAAAATAAACAAACCGGCAAATGGGAAACCATCATAAGAGGTTCTCTTCGTGATGACAAGAAATTCCAAAAAATTTATGATGAAGAAAGAAAAAATTTCTTAAAAGAATTTCCAACAAACGAAAGAGAACATATTAACTACTTTATCGCAGATGAAGCTCTTCCCGGAAGACCTAAACAAGGTAAAAACGAAACAATTGCGGAAACAAATGCTTTGTTAAATACATACCAAACAACAAATGTATTAGGTATTAGAACTCAATATTTGCAACAACATTTTCCAAAAACAATAGCATACTTGAGCGCAAAATTAACACCAACAAAGTAAATAATAAGTGGTTTATTCGGGG